>JAUQYS020000343.1:0-12336 GCA_030587585.2 Candidatus Njordarchaeota archaeon | reverse complement strand
TTTTTTTGTGGATCGGAATGGAAGATCGCGAAGAGATCGACGTATTCAAAGTACTCAGCCATCCTCTTAGAAGAAGAATAATAATTCATATAGCCAAAAAAGGCGGCGCAAGCTATAGAGATCTTATTGAGATAGTCCCCAAGCCGGGTGCTTTATATCATCACCTAAGACTTCTAGGTGACTTGGTTTATCAAGACGAAAACAAGACATATAAGCTCACTGAGAAAGGCCACAGAGTTTACGATTTTTTAGTATCAGAGTTCTTTGTACCAGAAGATAAGTCAATTCACATCTTGTTGACTCCGAGACCCCTTTTGGAGCTCATAGAAGGCAAAATTGCTATCTTTTTGCTAATTTTATGTGCGTTATCTAATCTTACTTGGATGCTTAATTGTAGTTTTATACCAATTTTTATACTGATAGCACCCGCGAAACATTCAGAGTTTTTTGGTTTTATTATCGCGACATGTAACTGGCTTGGATCCAATTGTATTTTTGTTTGTTTGGTTAAAATTCTTTTTAAGAGACATATAAGCTTCAGGGAAATGATGAAAAAAAGCGCACCAATATTTATGATAGTGAATATATATCCTGTATTTGTAACTGGAGAAAATATTCCTTTAATGGCCATAATATATGTTCTTATACAATTCTTTGGTTTAATGTTTTCTATATCTGCTGTAAGTGTGGTAGCAAGACTACCTCTTAGAAGTTCCCTTGTGACAGTAATAATACTACACTATGCAGCACTAATTACAACAGTTCTTATACTTATAACTGGTGTGTCTATCACCCCATAATTTGTCGCTATTCATATCGAGCCATATAAATAAAAAAGATCTTTTTTGTGAAGAAATAATAGATCTGATGTAACGCTCAAAATCTAAAATTTTTCTGTTTTGGCATTAATGGATAGATTAGGTAAAGTATATCTGGATAAATTAGGTAAGATAATATAGCTAAGGCATTATTGAGCGTTTTATATGCAATTCTTATATGTCTTGCTGGAGTTTGGATTAGATATATCAAGTATTTCTGGAAATAGGAAATGTAGTATTCTTAATATATTTTCCTATGGTTTCTATAATTAGCCTACCCGTGCTTAACATGCCATGATTATTGTTTAGGAAGAAGTATATGCATTCGTTTCCCGTAATTTTGTTTTCGATAGATTCGTATATCTCAGCCAGTTCTTCCTCAGTGTAAAGATGGCTGTACCATTCGGTGCGGCCATGTATCCTAACGTATATCTTGCGTGAAGATCTAAAAACCACAGATCTGAATTCGGGGGCATCAACAGAAACTATTGTTATTCCTATTTTTTTGCCCCATTTTTCCCATTGTGGTTTGAACCAGTCTTTATGCCTGAATTCTATAGCGAACATTTCGCCAAGATTTGTCTGCATAGCAAATTTTTCGAGGTTATCCACGATTTTTGGTGTAGGTCTAAGGTATGGTGGGCACTGAAATAAGTAGAAATGTATCAGTCCTTTACGCTCCATAGGCTCAAAGAGTCTACGAAATTTTTCCCATGTTCTTAAAGACTTCTTACTAAAACGCATTCTGTGAGTTATAAGCTGGTTAACTTTTATTGACCAGACAATATTAGAACCAACTTTTGCCCAGTGTTTGGGTAAGCTAGGGAAGGGAAATCGATAAAAAGACATATTCAGCTCCACAGCATTAAAATTGGTGTTCTTTATGTACCAGTCAAGATTTTTTCCCTTATTCCAAAAATATTGCCAACCGCTGGTCCCAACAAAGATTTTTAGCATTTTTTTCACTTCGAATAAAAAAATAAATTTTTTTTGATAAGTTTTGGGATGATATAAGCCAGTGCTACTGATATATGATGACCCCGCGAAGGTTTGACCAAGGGGGAGCACAGTGTATATTAGAAAAAGGAAGGTTTTTCATTTTGTGTCTCATCTATATCTTAGTTTTTTCGTCTCTTTATGTCTTATTCAGATACACAAATATTAGATCTTTTCGGTTCTTATACATATATGTTCTTTCACGTTGTTGATCAGGTTTTCGAGTATCCTGCTCTTATCTCGGGTTTTTTCCAAGATTTCGATTATCTGTCTTGGTTTTGCTGACAGTTTTAGATGCAGAAGGTCTTCATCTTTGATAGGCATTATTCTTTGTTTTGCCTCTCCCATTACTGCAAGAAGCCAGCCTTCTAGGCGTGGTCTAAGCTCCAGAATTATGTTATTGTTTTTAGTATACTCATAGACATTTAAGTATCTGGAATGATATATCGGTTTTAATTCTGCATATAGTGGATGGCGTGGGGTTCCTGGATCCTCATCGATTATTGCGAGAACTCCAGAGATTTTCCTTACAAAATCGAGAACCATACCCTTTCCTCCTTTATGTGCTCTATGGATTATCTTTGTTCTTATGTTGATCTTTCTAATGACCCATAGTGCGAGTTCTTTATCGGGTTTGCACTCGACAACGATGATCCTATGCCTCATCAAGAAGATCCTCTATCGATATGAATGGGTCAATCTCCCCCTCGATGATCTTCCTTATATGCTCCTCTTTGAGTTCTTGTACGATTGTTCTACTGCTCTTTATTCTAGTTAGGAATACACCTATCTCATCCTGTCTCGTTTTTTCTAGTAGCGAGTGGAGGAGATATGGATTGTGCGTGGATATTAAATATGTATTTTTTCTGTCAAACGCTATCTGCTCAGCTAGGATTTTTGTGTAGTATGGATATGACTTGGACTCGGGTTCTTCCAGACCGAATATTGCTTGGCTATATATACGCTTTATCGTCAAGACAACAAAGAGCCTAAGGAGAGAGTCAGACACGAGCCACAATGGGACCTCAAATACGATATTATTTGTTCTTCCCTGAATAACTAGCTCTCCTGTCCCCATCTTTAGGAGTAATTCGAGACCTCTGTCTCTCAGAAAATCACTTATTATCTCTCTCAGCTCTCCATGCTCTCCAATAACATGAAGTAGATTGATGCCGCTTGGTGGTAGAAGAACATTTGCCTTCTCCAAGATCTTTTTTGAGGGGATTCCATGCATCGAAAAATTATAGTAATATATAGGCACAAAGTTAAACTCTGGCTTCTCTTCTAACACAAAGAACCCTCTATAATTCCTCCTAATTCGTATTTTTTTATCATTCACCAATAGGTAGTAGTCTCCATCTCCACGATTAATCTGAACGGCCAAGTGCTTGGCGGGAGTTACGAGCTCTATACTGATGCTCCGTGTAGTATCCCTCACAAAGAACATATCTGCCAAATCCCTAAGCCTAACAAAATAGTTGAGAGGCAAAGGCACATCAATACTATTCAAATACAAAAAAGACAGAAGACCAATGCACTCTAGTATGTTTGATTTTCCCGTTGCTGGCTCCCCAATGAATATATTTATCCTATTAAGCCGTACCCTCAAAAATTCTATCGATTTAAAATTCCTAACACAAAGCTCTCTCTGCATCCCCCTCGAAGCAACTCTCAGCATTCTCCCCTTCTCAAGTAACCACCGAATATAAAAATTAATAAGCCTATAAATATATAAAACTCGAAGCAATAGCTATGCTGAGAAAAACTTAAAGAAGTGCAGAGGCTTAATATAATTTATATTTTTTACACTGCCTGCTTGATTTTGTATATTTTTCTCATATTTCCTCTTTGTTATGGTGATATATTTGCTTTTTGGCTCATAGTCGCCATAGAGCTTAAGTCTAACCGGCTTTTCGATGGCGTATGGTAGGCCTTCAAGATTCTTAGTAATAGATCCCTCATAAACCTCATTATTTTCTCGAGCTTTCTTATAGTCTTCTGCGCTGGGAATACCCTCGGCTGATATGCTCTCCAAATATCTCTCGCAGACTTCCCTGCCAATGACCATGCATGCTATAGCGTTCACCAAGCGTGCCGTTCGATCACTCTGCATCTCATAAGAATACTTCTTATCATATAGTACATGTGTAGGTATCTTTAGCAAAGTTGTGAAGTATTGAGTTTCTTGAAGCAACGGAGATGAACAAAAAACATTCCCAGCAGCCAGATATAATCTGCGAACAAATAGAGCGGGAAGAACTCATATACCTGTATGGGATTTCTTGGAGAGAACAAAAATACTATTAATATTACGGTGGGATATGGGTGATGCTATCTATAATACCATTTCTCATAGCCCTGTTTTTCTTCTTAATAGCATTGCCGAATACAAAATCAGACGATTTGTTTATCTATATCCGATCATAATAATTGTACTTCCACATTTCTATACTATACCGGCAATATTGCTTGCGGGTCAAAGATTGGGTTTTTGCGCTATCGTTGGCATTATACTTAAATATTTGTTCAATAATTATCTTCATTTTCAAGATAATTTATTCTAAATTCTTTTCTAAGTAGAATAGGTGTGTCGAATGTCCAGATTTTTCAGAAAACTTATACGCCTAGATGAGGCCAAAAACATAATCAGATCATATGTTTCAGGAATCGATGATACCGAAGAAATTCATATTAGAGACTCCCTAGGAAGAATTATCGCTGAAGATATCATTGCAGATAAAGATATACCGCCATTTAACAGATCTGCTATGGATGGTTTTGCGGTTAGAGCAGAAGACATAATTTTTGCGTCATCTGAGAACCCAGCAGTTTTAGATATAATTGGAGAATCCGAAATAGGAAAACCATTCGATGGCATCCTTAGAGACAGAAGCGCAGTATATGTACACACAGGTTCTATGATTCCTCTTGGTGCTGATACTGTTGTTCCTGTAGAGTATACGAGGATTGAAAATAGGAAATTATATGTGTTCAGATCTGTGTCGCCAAATGCCAATATATCTTTTAAGGGAGAAGACATAAAGAAAGGCACAAAAATACTAAAAAAAGGCACAAAAATAGAAGCATTTGACGTAGCAATTATGAAAGCATTAGGAATAAAAAAAGTTAATGTATTCAGAAAACCAATAGTCGCAATATTTGCATGTGGTAGCGAGCTCGTAGATAATATAGAAAAACTTGAGCATGGAAAAATACTGGAATATAGCCGAGAAATAGTCATGGGAATAGCAAAAAAATTTGGTTGCGACGTTGTAGACGCAGGCATAGTTCCTGATGAGGAGGAAGAAATAGTCGAAAAAATACTTGGTCTATCAGAAAACGTTGACATTATAGTCACAGTTGGAGGAACAAGCATCGGTAAGCACGATCTGATACCACGTATTATCGAAAAATATGGAGTCCTGTTATTTCACGGGGTATCCATACAGCCAGGGAGACCAGTATGCGCAGGAAAAATATCAAAAAAAATAATAGTAGGCTTGCCGGGTCTACCAGTAGCAACATTTATAGCCACAATAACAATACTAAAAAAAGTCATCGAAATAGCATCGAATGTCAATGGTGAAATCTTCTTACCCAGAATTAAGGCCAAGCTGAAAAGACATATATGGTCAAAACCAGGAATACGGACGTTTGCACGCGTAAAACTCAAAAAGGAAGATGGTTATATTGTGGCCGAGCCTCTGCTTGTATCTGGGTCGGGAGTATTGTCCTCATTAGTTATGGGTAATGGAATAGTGGAAATACCTGAAGAAGATGAAGGAATAGAATCTGGAAAGGTTGTGGATGTTCTTTTATTAAGAAATATTGTGTCATTCATAAGCTAGTATTATTTCCATCAAAATGAGAAAATATGCATCAACTAGTGATTGAATATACATAAGTAGAATACCATAAGAATATGGTGCCACATAATATGATAAGTATAGCTGCCAGTATTGGAAAAGTAGGGATAGTAACAATGATTAGGTCTGATTTGCTAAGTCCTATTTGTTTTAATGAATTAGAAGGATACTTTCTCATAGAATTATCCTTAACAAAAATACTTACCGCTATAAGATGTTATATCGCGTGATGTTTGCCACGTAGAATGATTCTTTATGTTGTATATATATGTAAATACAATGTATAAAGATTTGTATCTATACAATCTTTGATGTGTATATAATTTTTAATTTATTTTCGAATATGTGATTGTATATAGAAAACTCATTGTATGGTTTTTGGTATGGCCCAATTTAGAAGTAAACTTGCTGAAGAAATATACAACATTACTGGTGAGAACGTATATCTATGCTACTTTTGTGGTGAATGTTCTGGTGGTTGTCCCTTCGCTGAATTTATGGATTTTCTTCCTCACCAAGCAATGAAGATGATACAGCTAGATGATGAGCGGGTGCTTGGATCAAAAACCTTATGGTACTGTGCCTCATGTTTTACCTGTACATCTAGATGTCCACGTGGGCTTGATATAGCGAGGGTGATGGAGGGGCTGAGGGTAATTTTGCTAAGGCGAAGAAAAGATGCGGTAGATTTGAGGAAAATAAAAGATTTGGAAAAATTACCTCAAATTGCTGTTGTTGCTGGTTCCCGTAAATATACGGGGTGAAAAATATGAAGCTTATGTATTATCCTGGATGTAGCCTAAAGACTATTGGATCAAGATACGAAAAAGCAGCGAGAACACTGCTTAAGCGTTTTAATTATTATCTAGAGGAACTGGAGAGATGGAACTGCTGTGGGGTCGTCTATAATTTAGCGACAGATACATTTGTTTATTTGGTTGGTCCTACGCGCAATCTTATCCGTGCCCAAGAATTTTCTAGAAAAGTCGATTCTGATGAACTTGTCGTTCTTTGTTCTATGTGCTTCAATGTTCTAAAGATGACAGAGAAAAGATTAAAAGATGATCCAGAATCATATGAAAGGATAACAAAATTTATGGATGACGAAGAACCATATGAGTTTGGAGTAAAAATAAGTCATATACTGGAGATAATCAGAGATAAAATAACATTCGAAAAAATTAAAGCCGAAAAAAAGAGAGATCTTTCTAAGCTAAACGCAGCGGCTTTTTATGGATGCATAATTCTTAGGCCCCCCATATCCGCGATAGATGATCGTGAAGATCCCCAGATGATAGAAAACATTATTATTGCAGCGGGGGCACGTCCTGTAGATTATCCTTTTCGCAATGAGTGTTGTGGTTCATATATCATTGTTAAAGAACCAGAAGTAGCTTTGAAAAAATCTTTAGAAATAGTATTATCGGCGAAGAGGAATGGTGCAAGGATTATAGTTACTACATGTCCTTTGTGTGCCTATAATTTGGAAGAAGCCCAAAAATATGGCATTAAAGAACTTGGTGGGGAAGAAATTCCTGTTTTTTATGTTCCCGAACTTTTATGTTATGCCCTCGGATTTGACGAGGGCTTAGAACCTCAAATTTTAGAAAAATTTGAAAAAATCCTAGGTGAATCAAATGGCAGATGAATCAAAATCAGAATCTCCGCAAATGGTAACAATATATTTTATGGGGAAAGCATATCAGGTACCGAAGGGTATAACAATACTAAAGGCTCTAGAATACCTAGGGTACAAGCTTATACGTGGTGTAGGATGCAGAGGCGGCTTCTGTGGGGCATGTACAACAGTTTACCGTAGACGTGGTGATTATAGAATATATGTTGGCTTGGCATGCCAAACACCAGTAGAAGACGGAATGTATCTAACACAAATACCATTTGTTCCCGCAGAGCGACGAAAATATAACATAGAGGAATTAGAGCCTAATGCAAGCATAGTACTTGCTCTATATCCCGAGATAGCTAGATGTGTTGCGTGTAACTCTTGTACTAAGGTATGTCCTCAAGAGCTGCAAGTTATGGATGCTATTCAAACAATACTCAGAGGAGACCTAGCGACAGCAGCCAGGATGGTTTTTGACTGTATAGCATGTGGTTCATGTAGTCTTCGTTGTCCCGCGGAGATAGTTCATTATCATGTTTTTCAGCTTGTTAGGAGAATCTATGGAAAATATATCGCGCCGAAAGCAAAGCATGTTGAGCAGAGAGTAAAAGAGATTATGGAAGGTAAATATGATAAAAAGCTGGATGAGTTGATAGAGAGTGGTGTAGAAAAATGGAAGGAATTAGCAGAAAAATTAGCAATGGGTGAAGAAGTTCTCAAAGAAGATTAGAGGTGATATATGATGAGCGGGTATCCTCCAGAATTAAGAGAATCTATCGAACGCGTAGAAGAAACGCGTGAAAAAAGACTTAAGGAAAAAATGCCATTAATGCCTCCAGAAGAACGAGATAAAATATTGAGGGATTGGCATCCGGACTATAAACCAGAACAGAAAAGACCTGTAAGGGTAGGAGCATATAAAGGCCAATTAGCCCCTCTAGAAGTAGCCGAGCTATTAGAGGCTCACGCTCTAATAGATCCCAGCGAGATAGATCTTGATAACATAGATTATGATGTAGATATCCTAATAATAGGTGGTGGAGGGGCTGGAGCATCGGCGGCTCTATGGGCTAATCAAAGTGGTGTTCCAGCAGAAGATATATTGATTGCGACCAAGCTAAGATTCGGAGACGCAAACACCAAAATGGCGCAGGGAGGTATTCAGGCTGCGGACAGAGATTATGATAGCCCTCTAATACATTTCTTAGATGTTTTGAGAGGCGGACACTATACCAATAATCCAGAACTGGTAAAGATATTGGTGAAAGATGCTCCATTCATAATAAAGTTTTTAGAGAGTCTCGGCGTAATGTTTGATAAGGAACCTGATGGCACAATGATAGAAGTATCTGGCGGAGGTTGCTCTAGATATAGGATGCATTCCTGCGGGGACTATACGGGCCTAGAAATAATGAGAGTCTTAATGGACGAGGTCTGGAATAGAGAAATACCTATTCTTGAATTCTCTCCAGCAGTTGAACTAATAACAGACGATCGAGGCCAAGTAGCAGGAGCAGTATTAATGAATCTTGAGACCGGGGACTACATAGTAGTGAGAGCCAAAACGACAGTAATCACTACGGGAGGATTCGGAAGGCTACATATACAGGGATTCCAAACAACGAATCATTATGGCGCAACAATGGATGGAGTAGTCCTAGCTTATAGAGTGGGAGCACAACTTAGAGATCTAGACGCAGTACAATATCACCCAACAGGCGCGGCATGGCCACCTCAGCTGGCAGGTCAGCTAGTAACTGAGAAAGTTAGAGCTTTAGGAGCCCAAGTTGTTAATGCCTTTGGCGAACAGTTTGTGTATCCTCTAGAACCCAGAGATGTTGAGGCGGCAGCAATAATTCGCGAATGTCTTGGGAGAAAGAAAGGAGTAAAAACAATAGTAGGATGGGGTGTATGGCTGGATAGCCCTATGATTGAAATAATAAAGGGAGAAGGAACAATAGAGCGATACTTGCCAGCAATGTTAAGACAGTTTAGGAGATATGGTATCGATATAAGGAAAGAACCAATATTGGTGTTCCCAACACTTCACTATCAGAATGGAGGAATAATGATAAGTACACAAACACAGGTATTAGATGGTCAAGGTAAACCGATATCCAATTTGTTTGCGGCTGGGGAATGTACTGGTGGAGTTCATGGGAAAAATAGACTTATGGGTAACAGTCTACTAGAAATAACAGTATTTGGTAGACATGCTGGTATAAATGCGTCTAAACACTATAAGAAGGTCTCACTAGGAAAACTAACACTTAGACATGTTAGTAAATGGGAAGAAATGCTGAAAAATGCTGGTATAAAAACAGATAAGAAAGCACCAATGATACTTCCAGATTATCGCGGAGACGTAAAGTATAGATAGGTTTTTTCTTTTATCTTTATTGTTTTTTTGTTTTTTATCTAGTTATCGTGGTTTTTTATATGAAATACATGAAGTCTATACTATTCATGATGATCCTTATCGGTGGTTCGGTATTTTTATATAGCTTGCAGTTAAAGGATGTGGCTCAATATACTGACGAACCGAACCTAGTACGTGTCTTAATATTTGTGAAAAATAATTTTGACATATCCAAAATACGTGAGATCAGAAATAAATACGCCGCTAAGATAAAAAACCTCCATAGCTTAGAAAGTATCGACATGTTAATGAATAAGTATAGAAGAGAAGTATACAGTACATTAAAAGCAGTAAGCGAGAACAAGATCAGAATGATAAAAGACTTTATAGAGAATAACGGCGGGAAAGTTCTACACGAATTATACTCGATAGGTGCTATAAGCACGTATGTACCAGAAAAACTAATAGAGAATATGTATAACCTATTGCCAATAGGTACTATTGTTCCAGAAGTAAAATTCAGAGTTATGATGGATGTAGCATCAAAAACTATATATGCAGATGCTTTTTGGGATAATGGCTATATAGGATCAGGAGACATTGGAGATAATAAAAAAGGCATAGAAATCGCAGTAGTCGATACTGGTATTGATACAAAATGCAAATATTTAAGTGGGAGAATAATCGACGCAAAATCTTTTGTTGAAGGCGAAAGCATTGACGATCAGCATGGACATGGTACAAGAGTGGCAAATATTATTGTATGCAATGATACTACATATCGAGGAATAGCATATGGCGCAAATGTTATAAATGCAAAGGCTATGAATAAAAATGGTGATGGGACGCTTTCGGATGTTATGGCGGCAATAGAGTGGGCGGTAACACAGGCAACAGATACAGCAGAGATAATAAATCTTAGTTTGGGAGCGCCTAAAGATGAAAGTGAGGGACTTATACCTGATGGAAACACGGTTATATCTAGATATATTGATTGGATGTCGTACGTCTACGATGTATTGTTTGTGATAGCAGTAGGTAATGTCGAGGGAGGGTACGCGGGTGTAAATATTCCTGCAGATTCTTATAATGGCATAGCTGTTGGGGCATTAGATGATAAAAATACACCTAGCAGGATCGGTGATGATATTTGGTCTGGCAGTTGTCATGGTCCGACAGATGATGGCAGATTAAAACCAGATGTGGTGGCTCCTGGTGTGGATATTAAAACGTTTTCAATCGGTAATGTTCTTACTACTGGTAGTGGTACAAGCTTTGCTACACCGATGGTTTCAGGTAGTGCTGCTCTTATATATGAATACTTAGTCAGAAATTCCAATTTGTCTGAGGGTATTTCTTTGGCGGTTAAGGCCACTATTATTAATAGTGCGGATGATTGGGAAGCACCTGGTCCTGATAATTATACTGGTTTTGGCTATATTAATCTGCAGAAAGCGTATGATGCTATAGATTATGTTGATGCGTTTAGGATTGTTGATGGTAATGTAATAAAGTATTCTGTTGATCTTTTGGCTGGAGAGGAATTCACAATGACGATTACTTGGTGGAGGACTCCAAGTGGAACTAGTGGTGCTTCGTATAGTTCATTTTATGATATTGGTAAGTTTAGGGTGGAGATATATAATAGTAGTGGGATCGTAGTTAAAAAAGTTGATTCTGGTGTTGATAATGTTATGAAAGTAAATTTTGTTGCACCAGAAGCGGGGAGATATACTATACGCATAGAAAAAATACATAAGGATACAGCGCCACTGATAGATTTTATCGGATTGGCAGCTTCGAAAGCATTATCGCGCGAGACAGGGTCTTTATCTATATCGTTTGAGTTACCGTATGAGACATATGATAATGTTACTAGTGTTGGAAAAATTTTGCTGAAAAACAATGCTAATGAGACGATAACAATAAACAATTTAAATATTACATCTAATAAAATAGTGTTTAGTTCGTCGAGCGTAGAATCTATAGAACCAGGAGAATCCGTCGAAGTCTCGCTAAATGGTACAATTACTAGTGCTGGTGTGGCGTTCATAATTGTAAATGCTGAATATTCTATTGGGACAAAATCTGAGAGTGAAACTAATGGGACCGTTATGATAATATATGATGACGATGATACTCCACCAACAATTACTGATGTTGATATAAGCATATCTCCTGTCTCAACGTTGAATATAATAGTAAAGGCATCAGATGAGAGCGGAATAGGCAAAGTTGTTTTTTATTGGAGACTAAAATATGAATTAAGCGTAGACGATTTGGATTTAGCTGATGGATATCTTAACTTGACATATGATCATAGCTCAGATACTTGGCGAGGCTCACTGGCATTAGATATTTCATGGAGAGATCAGATCCTCTATTTTGTGATCATTGTATATGATGCCGATATGGACTATCCGACGGACGCTCTTTCCGATTACAGAGAAGGATATATCAGTCTGGGTACAATAACTAGGTGGATAATAGTCGTGGTTCTCGCCATTATAATAATATCGATCGCAGCAATAAAACTTGTCAAATATTATTTATCCAAGCGGGCACTACGGAAAAGGGGAAGAGAAAAATAAGGGAATATTTGATATAGAGAATAAAGAGAGGTGCTATGTTATGAGTGAGGTCTCGCTTGTTGAGCTAAAAGAATTTATAGAA
>JAUQYS020000107.1:0-3814 GCA_030587585.2 Candidatus Njordarchaeota archaeon | reverse complement strand
GAATTAAAAGACTTCATTGAATTGGAATATAAGGGCCTGAAGATCTGTGTATACCATGGGACATACGAGGCGATTGTAAACGCCCTGGTGGAGGGTAATAGATACGATGTTGTAGTCAGGGGGCATACTCACAGGGCAGGGGTTATTAAGAAGAATAAGACTATTCTGATAAACCCGGGGGAGGTATGTGGTTATCTCACGGGGAAAAAGACGGTTGCTGTTCTGGATACAAAAAAGATGGCGGTTGGGATATATGAGATCTAACTACAATAACTCATTCAGCGATACAATATTCGCCCCGTACATCTCCTCCATGAATTTAAAGGCATGATCCTTTGCTCGATCCGAGAGAGCCTCAGTGCATTCTCTGGGTATACTTATCCTGTAACCCCTGAAAAAAGCATCGGCGGCGGTGTGCAGGACACATATGTCTGTCAGGATCCCCGATAGAATTATCTCATCGACATTCAGCTCCCTCAACAATAGATCCAGGCTCGTCTCGAAAAATCCGCTGTACCTCCTTTTCGGAACCACATAGTCTCCTTCCCCGGGTTTCAGTTCATCTATGATCTCTGCCCCTCCACTCCCTTCAATTGCGTGGGGTGGCCATTTCTCAAATTCCTTATCGGTTTTGATATGACGGTCACACACATAAACTACCGGTAAATTTTTCTTATGGGCGCGATCTATCATCTTTTTTACATCTGGTATAATCCTCTGACATCGCTCGCACTTCAGCTTTCCGTACAAGAAGTCGTTTAGCATATCTATCACCAGTACAGCAGCCTTTGAGTTCATATATTATTATTCGATTTCAATTATTATTAAGATGAAACGAAAATGATCGAGGTTTGATGAATATTCATAAATTAATGTTATTATTAAACGTTCAGAAAAAATCTTTTATCTTGAATATTCTATCAGAAAAAATCTCAAAAATTCAAAATTTATTTTTGAAACATAATCAATATAATCAGTAAAATTAATTAAGAAAATCTATTTATTTAATACATTTTGGTATAATGTACCATTTTAGAAATCTATTTTGAATATTTAATATCAAAAATTTTAATGTGGGCCATCATGGATAATTTTCTAAATAATAAAGAAAAATTGTACAATTGATAGAAGGTATTATCGCTTTTTTAAATAAACTATGGGTTTTGGTCCCCAATATCGCCGGTCTTTTCCAATAATTTTGCCTAAGCGTTCAAAAATAATAAAGAAATCTGTACAATTTCTATGGAATTTTCAATATCACCTTTTATACTCTAAGAGTAATAAATAATATCTTATGGGGCGTGTTTTTTCTGGAGAGATTTTTATCCTTAACTGTATTACTCCCTTATCAAAATGAATGGCAGTATTCAGAATATAAAGGTGTTGATGTTTGGTTGGGAATTTCCACCCTTCAACAGCGGGGGTTTGGGGGTTGCTTGTCAGGGTTTAACGAGGGGGCTGACCAGACAGGGTGTAGAGATAGTCTTTGTTCTGCCGAGAATTACTGGAACCCTGGATGAGGAGTATATGAGAATACTCGCAGCTAATAAATTTGGTGTGAATAAGGGCAGGATTAAATTTAAGACGGTGGATTCTATTCTGAAACCATACATATCATCAGAGACTTATCTCTCGGAAAAATCCGGGTTGGAAGGATTTCTGCAAGAGGCAGCGGGTATATATGGATCAGATCTGTTCTCAGAGGTACGAAGGTATTCAAAATATGCGAAAATTATAGCCAGTGAGGAGGACTTTGATGTGATTCACTGTCATGACTGGCTTACCTATCCCGCCGGCATCGCAGCCAAGAGCATAGCTAAAAAGAGGGGAATGAATGCACCGCTGATAGTGCACGTTCACGCCACCGAATTTGACAGAACTGGGGGGCACCCAAACCAGTATGTATACGACCTAGAAAGGAACGGGATGCATGTGGCCGATTACATAATAACTGTAAGTAACTATACAAAGAATATTGTAGTAAAACATTATGGTGTAGATCCGAGCAAGGTACATGTTATCCACAATTCAATCGATTTTAAAGAAAGCGAAATTGATGAGAAATTCCGGATTAAGGATCATCATAAAATTGTTCTATTTCTTGGAAGGATGACGATTCAGAAGGGACCAGACCATTTCCTGTGGATTGCGAAGAAAATTTCAGAGATAGATGACGATGTAAGATTTATCATGGTTGGTAGCGGTGATATGTTCCCCTATATCGTGGAGGAGGCTGCCAATTTAGGGATTGGTGATAAGGTCCTCTTTTCGGATTTCCTGAATGGAAGAGACATTGATAGGGCATATAAAATGGCAGATGTGTATGTCATGAGTTCCATATCCGAGCCCTTTGGCATAACCCCGCTGGAGGCCATAAGCAATGGAACCCCTGCCGTTATCTCGAAGCAATCCGGGGTTTCTGAAATTTTGAGAAATTGCATCGTCGTTGATTTCTGGGATGTTAATCTGATGGCGACCAAAATTTTATCTCTCTTGAACGACACAGAATTGAGAAACTCCTTAGTAGAAAAGGGCATGAATGAAATCAGAAATTTCAGCTGGGATCAACCGGCGGGGAAGTGTATAGATCTTTATAAAAAGGCGATCTCAGAGGGTGCTTAAGGTGGTTTCTGTTTGCTTTTACTTCCAGGTACATCAACCCTATAGATTAAAGAGATATTCGATATTTGATATAGGGAATAATGGGGGTTATTTTAACGATGCCAAGAACAGGGAGATATTGCAGAAGGTTGCCAGAAAATGTTACCTTCCAGCGAATAAACTAATTCTCGACCTGATTAATGAAACCGATGGCAAATTTAGAGTTAGTTACAGCATTACTGGGGTTGTATTAGATCAGTTTGAGGAATACATGCCAGAGGTAATAGAAAGCTTTCAAAAACTCGTAGATACTGGATATGTTGAACTTCTTAGTGAGACTTATTATCACTCCCTGGCTTTTTTATATTCTGAGAAAGAGTTCGAGGAACAGGTAAAATTGCACAGAAAGAAGATGAGGGAGCTATTTGGTTATAGACCAGGAGTCTTCAGAAACACGGAGTTGGTTTATAATAATAGAGTCGCATATCTCGCCGAGAAGATGGGTTACAAGGGGGTTTTGGCCGAGGGTGCCGACTACATCCTCGGATGGAGGAGCCCAAATTTCGTATACAAGGCAAAGATGGCAAACAATATGAGGTTATTGCTCAAAAACTATAGGCTTTCGGATGACATTGCATTTAGATTTTCAGAAAGAGGGTGGGAGGGATGGCCATTAACCGCAGATAAATTTGCTGCATGGATCAACAGCATCAATGGAAATGGGAACGTCGTGAACCTCTTCATGGACTACGAAACCTTCGGAGAACACCAGTGGGAAGACACGGGAATATTTAATTTTCTGAGATATCTGCCACATGAAATTCTAAAGCATCCAGATAACGATTTCAAAACCCCCACGGAGGTAATTAAGGCATATAAGCCAGTGGCCGAGTTAGATATAAGGAACATCGTTTCGTGGGCCGACGTCGAGAGGGATCTATCCGCCTGGTTGGGAAATCAGATGCAGAGGAGTGCAATTGAAAAACTATATGAACTGGAGGCTATCGTAAAGGAGAGTGGTGATGAAAAGCTCTTGGAAGATTGGCGAAGGCTCCAAACCGCGGATCATTTCTACTACATGTGCACAAAATGGTTCAATGATGGCGATGTCCATAAATATTTCAACGTATATGACAGGCCCCATGATTCCTTTATCGCATTTATAAATGTCCTCACGGATCTTCGGATCAGATTAAAAGAAATCTCTGGGATA
>JAUQYS020000045.1:0-2858 GCA_030587585.2 Candidatus Njordarchaeota archaeon | reverse complement strand
GCATTGTTATCTTTCTGAGTCTGACATGACTTCCACGCCATCTAATAATTTCATAGTTGAGCTTTCTCATAAACCTAAGAAGTTTTCTGCCACTAACTATAGGAAGTCTCAATTGGGTGAACCTCAACAATTATCCTAATGATTATCGTTATCCCATCCATAATATCTTCTCCAAAGTGTGCCTCTACAGCTTCCTTAACATTTTTAATGAGCTCATCTAAGTTCTTCCCCTGCGTAAATATATCATGGCTTGTTCCTCTTGCACACCAGTACTCTCCATCCCAAAAAGCATCAAATAACACTTGCATAATATCACCCCAGTTCTCTGTAAAAAATTATTGAAAAAATTAATGTGAAAAATATTTTATTGAAAAAGTGTCATTTTATAAAGCTATTCTTCGGTCTGATTATCATCACACCGCCATAGCTATAATGAAGAAACCATATTATGTTCATTGTGTCTTCATTCTTGGTCTTTATAAGTGTGTTTTGGCTATATACATTGATACTATCGAGAATAAAATTTTTCTGGTGTTAGGATAATGGATATTTTTGATGCGATAAAAACAAGAAGAAGTATAAGAGCATATAAGAGTGATGACGTTTCTGAAAACGATTTGGAAACTATTCTTAAAGCTGCTATATGCGCACCATCCGCAGGAAATCTACAGCCTTGGGAGTTTGTAATAATAAGAGACAACAAAAAGAAAAGAAACCTTTCTCAGGCTGCATGGGGACAAGAATTTATCGCGGAGGCACCCGTAGTGATAGTAGTAGGCGCCAACATAGAGAGGACATCGAGTCGATATGGTAAACGAGGAGAATTACTTTACTGTATCCAAGATACTGCTGCAGCAATAATGAATTTAATGCTAGCCGCCCACGCGTTAGGATACGGAACATGCTGGGTGGGGGCATTTGCAGATGATAAAGTCTCAAAGATCGTTGGTTTCCCAAGACATGTTAGACCAGTAGCCATTATTCCGCTTGGTGTCCCAGCCGAAAAACCAAGCATGCCACCACGCCTATCCTTGAGCGAGGTTGTCCACATAGAAAAATACGGAAATAGATGGAAAAAATAGCTTGCTAGGGATTATTTTGACAGAGCCAATAGACAAATATGTTAGCGTAGTGTACTCAGAAAAATATATGATCTTTGAGGAACCAAGCAAAGATGAGGCATCAGAATTTATCCGCAAAAACTGGAGAAGATATGTTATTGTGATTTTTTCTTTTTCGAAAATAACGTATGAGGGCCGTGCAGCATCAAAACTAGATTGGGATGAT
This sequence comes from Candidatus Njordarchaeota archaeon, assembly GCA_030587585.2. GTDB lineage: Archaea > Asgardarchaeota > Njordarchaeia > Njordarchaeales > Panguiarchaeaceae > Panguiarchaeum. The sequence goes on along the minus strand of JAUQYS020000045.1, from coordinate 1,571 downwards.
CATCTAATAATATTGAAGCCCGATGGAACGGTCCTAGTGCATGGCCCATCAAAAAGAGAACCAATAAATTGGCAACCACCAGGATGCATATTAACCAGTTATGTGAATGATGATAGAATAATAATAAGAAGCAGAAGAACAAAACCAAGAGAAATCATAATAATAGAATGCAAACAAATATATGTCATGGTCGCAATGAACATCAAGAAGGGACTATTCCAATTACAAAAAACAGAAGCATATCTAGTGGAATATGTGATAAGAAACCCTAATATTATCGAAGAGGGCTTCATACCTGTCGCAAAAGAATACGCCACAAGACTCGGTTTCATAGATCTGCTAGGAAGAGACAAAAACGGTAACATCGTTATATGCGAATTCAAACGAAGAACAGCTGATGTGCAACATGTCGCACAGCTAGCTTTATACGTCGAAACATTTCCAAGAACAAAGGGAACAAAAATTAGGGGAATACTAATAGCACCAAACTTTACCGAAAAAGCACTCCTAGCACTCAAAGAAAAAGGACTAGAGTATAGAATCCTCAATTTCGCAAAAATAAAAGAAGAATACAAACATAGAAAATAGTATAGTCAGATAGAAAATTTGATTTTTTTTGTGACGGTTTATTCTTCGTTCTGTCTGTCTCTAACCTATCCACATGTCCTATTCAACAAAACACGCAACGACAAGCGAATAATAATAAAGCATATAATTAAAAACAAACTTATCGAAAATAGTGTTTCTATACAACCTAACGATCAACAACAAAATTTATGTTATGTATATGAACCGCTTTCCACATGAGGCCTTGTGTGAGTGTCTTATAGGGACAAGTATAAAGCTATCAGTATCATCAGTTATATTGGATGTGGCTTTGTCTATAAATAGTGATGTCAAAAAAGCAGTTTAGTTGCCCCAAATTGTGTCTCACAAACTTTCCACGCTTTGTCTTATAGGGACACTAATATTGGTGTTTAGGTTTCCAGTCTATACACATTCTTCTCTTATTCATTACCTATTATGGAAATTTGTTTGCTTTATATTTTGTTCGATATATATTATTTTGTTAGTAAGCATCGTTTTTGTGGCGGAATTATATTACTTTGCGCCTCTCAGAGAATACAAAGCTTCAAGTACACCCTATGTACACTTATAGATGCTTTGTGGACTAATTAGTTTTAACGATGTCGTCTAAACGGAAACTTTTCAATTTAAAAGACGATCATTAATCGCCACTAGGCAGTCAAGATACCACTCCACCACGCAGAGCACTAGAAACTGCAGAAACCGAGAAATCAGCACCGAGGTTCACAAGAAAGTTATAGAGAACAGCCTTCAGCTCAAGCTCATGCACAATATACGGCCACTCCCGAGACATAACATGCTCGCCGAAAACGCCCTTGAAAACAGCAAAGCCTGTCTCAACAGCCCAACGCTCCCCAAACCTCTTAAGGATCTTCCATCTCTCATAACCAAGAAACCTAAACAGTTTTATCTCCCGCCTCATAAGAGCGGACTCGCAGTACTCACCAGTATTATTTCTTTTCGGTTTGATCGAGGGCTCTATC
>JAUQYS020000035.1:0-2527 GCA_030587585.2 Candidatus Njordarchaeota archaeon | reverse complement strand
GTCCTCGTACTTCCTTAAAGACATCCGCTATCTGTTCTCTAAGCGCAATATATTCTTCCTCAGAAACTTTTCCCTGAGGCTTATCAATTGTATTTATGAATACTTGTGCTACATACGCCCCTAAAGCAAAGGCGTCTGTGTTTTTCATATCGATAAGTCCAGAAGTATATGCATCCTTTATTGAAATTGGTTGTTTGGGATATTTGTTCAATTTGAGAAATCCTTCCTCTATCAGAATTTCATTTGCATTTATTCTAGCATACATTCTTTTGGCGCCATGATCAGAAAGAACGATATAATGCGTATCTTCAGGAAGTTTGTCTATTATTTCTCCAAGGTGTTCATCTATCTTCTTATATATGTTTAATAACCCATCGCGTAGGTCGGGGTCATCTATGTATCGTGGATGATCCTTATCGAAGAACTTCCATAGTGTGTGTTGAGCCCGGTCAATAGACATTATAACGGACATAAAGAAATCCCACTTTTGATTAAACGCCAAATGCTTTATTATCTTAAAATCAACCTCCAATTTCTCCAATAGTCTATGATAAAGCTCTTTCGGATCAATCTTTCGATATCCATAAACATCAATAATATACTTATCTTCGCCCCCAATAACTCTGAAGATCTCATCCTTTATATCTTTGGGCCAAGTAAAGTCAGACTTAGTATCCGGAGTCAAAAAGCCAGATATTTGTATTCCATTAACTTTTTGAGGGGGATAAGTAACGGGTATCATCACAGTGATAGATCTCTTACCATTTTCGCCAAGGTAATCCCAAACTCTCTTATATTTAATTAATCGAGAATTAACAAGCCCAAAATCAAAATAATGCTTCTTTATATAGCGCAGATCATATAGTCCAAAATTCCCCGGATTAAGACCGGTAAGCGAAGCCATCCAAGCTGGACATGTAATTGGCGGGACAGTACTAGCTATTCGCCCGTGTGCCCCATTTTTTACAAGATGGTATAAATTTGGTAGTTCTTTAAGCCACATATCAAAAACTTGATTTGGCTCAGCTGAATCTATTCCCAAGACAAATACTCGCATTCTTTTCACCAATCAAACTTTTTCTTATATATAAGAAATACTTGGAGTATATAGTGACTTTTTTGAGGTTTGCGATATTTAGGATAAAACCAATATGGATGGTGATAAAAATTCCCGAATCCCTTTTCGTTAGTCAATGGGTAGCAAGAGGAGCCCCTAGATTATTAGGAGCGTATCCAAAGAAGGACCTTGATAGAAACTTGATAATAGATATTTTCGGATTAATTTTAAGGGAAGAGGAAGAGCCTCGAGAAGGATTCTACATTGTAAAGTATCCAGACGATGCGATTTTCTCGGACAGGTATGCTGGATGGCACTTTGTATGCTATTTCTCAGGTATGGAGCTGCGCCAACTCGTAGGATTGATACTTGAACCCAATGAAAAAACAGCACCATTTAGAGGTGCGTTAGTGCGGGCAGCATTGAGATTGTTCCGACGTGGTGAAATTCCATCTTCTGACGAAGAATGGGAAAATCTTTGGAATCTTATACTTTCATATCCAGATCTGCCCTTAGAGCAGCGTATAGCGGACATATTTAGGGACATAGAAGCACGTTTTATTTTGACAATAATGGTCGATGAAGGCGTATTGACGCTTGATGATTTAGTTAGACGCGTTAGGGAAAGATTGTCTACACCCGTAACAAGAGATTTAGTAATATCATACGTATACGTATTATCAGCACTCGGTCTTCTTGAGGTTCGATATGATGAAAAAGCTCTAATAGAACGAGTGTATTTGATTTCTGACGTAGTGTTTTATAGGAAAAAGCCTCAACTATTCAAAGAAATTGTAGAAAAAGTACCGGAGTTCCATGATGAGTATGCTAGATTTGCCTCGGAATATATAGCCTCATGGGAAGCAGATCTGAGCGTCATACCTGAAGTTATAGGTGACCCCGAATTATTTGCTTTCATAGAGCGGTTAAGGAAGACCGGCGTAATAAATATGGGTGACTTGTCCGAGGCTGAAAAAAGCATTGTTGGGAAGCTTTCAGATATAAAGATAATTAAACAAATTGGAGACAACATCTGCTTGTTATCAGATCCCGCATTTAAGCTACTATTTCCGAGATGGACGATCTCAAAAGCTTTACAAAAAGCAGAAGAAGATGCAGACTTTAAGGATACTGTTATAGCATGGTTAAATATTCTTCGAGAAGCATATCTTAGAAAGAAGAGATAGTTCAGAAATAATTTAACATAGTGGTGGATTCATGGTAAAAAAGCTAATAGATTTCCTAACAGAAAAACCAAACGTACGTATGTTAGAGCAGGTATTTAACTTTCCCATGCTATTGAGAAAGGGAATAATAGACGCAAAAGGCATAGCGGATCTAAGTTTTGAGAATATTGATCCCAATAGCGTTACGATACACTGGTACGGTATGGGTGCATCCGCTCTGATAGGCGAATACATAAAACACTACGTAGAGTACTCGGATTTCGACCTTAATGTTGATATCCAA
>JAUQYS020000420.1:0-7913 GCA_030587585.2 Candidatus Njordarchaeota archaeon | reverse complement strand
ATAAATTTTTGCATTTCTATTACAGTTCTGGCACTCGTAACCTGTGATGTTATAACCCGCTTGACAGTCCTCATTTTTAGTTTCAAAATTTGAAGCTCTTCCTCTTCATTCGGATAATCCACATGAACATATATCATAAAGCGACTTAGCTGAGCCTCCGGCAGTGGATATGTTCCCTCTAATTCTACTGGATTTTGTGTCGCTAAAACAAGGAATGGTTTTGGAAGCGGATATGTTATTCCTTCCACGGTGACTGTTTTTTCTTCCATTGCTTCTAAAAGTGCAGCTTGAGTCTTAGGCGGAGCTCTATTGATCTCATCAGCAAGGATTATATTCGCAAATATGGGGCCTCTTCTGAATTTGAATGTTCCCTCTTTCTGGTCATATATATACGACCCCACAATATCAGCTGGAAGCATATCAGGAGTCATTTGGATCCTTTTAAACGATGCTCCTATTACATGCGCAAAGTTTTGTGCCAAGAAAGTTTTACCTACACCTGGCATTCCCTCAAGGAGAATATGACCACCGACAAGCATACCGATAAACATCATTTTAATTATACTGTCCATGCCTATTATTGCTTTCTTCAACTCTTTATATGTTCTGTCATATGTTTGTTGGATAAACTTTTCATCAATTAGAAGTTCCTCTTCACCCATCTCAGTCGACATTATAAAAACCCATTCGATCTATACATAATATAAACAAAAGAGTAAGAAAAAACTATAAAATTAAAAATTTAATTCAATGAAAAACATTAGAAAATTCTACTCCGCGTCTGGAGGAAGTATTTCTCTAACAACACCTACCGCTATAAGCTGACCCATATCTCTTATAGCAAAACGACCGAGCTGCGAAAACTCAGCTGCCTTTTCTAATACACATTTTTTGATAGGCTCCAAAATGACATCAGCAGCATCTCCCGTCTTTATAAAGGCTGGCTCTTGGTCTAGTAATTCTCCAGTAGTAGCATATCTCGCTTTTAGCTTTACAAATCGCGTTGCTATCTGCAACGTATGCGCATGAATAACGGGCGTATAGCCTTCCGCTATCGCGGTTGGGTGCCATACAACGGATATCCTAGCTAATATTCTAGCTATTTCTGGACCCACTATCGTTGGCGGATTTGATTCATGTCCAATAACATCACCTCTCTTGATATCACTAACCGATACACCCTTTAGATTTATGCCTATATTGTCTCCAGGTATCGCCTGCTCAAGCTTTGAATGATGCATCTCTATAGATTGTGCCACTGTTCTAATCTGAGGTGGATTAATTATAATTTTATCACCAGGCTTAATAACACCAGTAGCTACACGACCCGTGGCAACAGTCCCTACGCCAGTGATCTTAAGCACTTTCCCAATAGGTATTCTCAATGGCTTGTCCATAGGCACGGGTGGTGGCTCAACATAATTATCTAAAGCCTCCTTTAGAGTCGGACCATCATACCATGGCATATTTTCAGACTTTTCTACTAAGCTATCCCCCTTCAAGCCGCTCGTGGGAATAAATGGAACTTTTTCTAAGTTAAAACCTATGGTTTTTAGGAACTTTGATAACTCGCTCTTTACATATTCATATGCATCTTGTTTGTAACCGACAGCATCCATCTTATTTACACAGACTATCAAATTATTTATGCCCAAAATCTTCGCTAGGATGGCATGCTCTCTTGTCTGACCTCCTTTACTGAATCCAGCTTCAAATTCATTAGGTTTTGCGGACACAACTAGGATAGCTGCATCAGCCTGCGATGTACCCGATATCATATTTTTAATAAAGTCTCGATGGCCTGGTGCGTCGATCAATGTATATGAATATCTCTCTGTTTCGAATTTCGTGTATGTTGGATCAATTGTTAGACCACGTGATCTTTCTTCTCTGAGAGTATCAAGAACCCATGCATACGCCCAAGATTCTCTGCCTATCTCAGATGCTTCTTTTCTATATTTTTCAATGGTTCTTTCGTCAATTACTCCTAGCCTATATAAGAAATGTCCCATCATGGTTGATTTTCCATGGTCGACATGACCTATTACGACAAGATTTACATGAGGTTTTTTAGATCTACCAGACATTTTAATCCCCTTTTTTGCTTTATGCAGATTGTTCATATCTTAGTAGAATTTTCTATTTATTAATTAACATATTTAAAAATGTAGGAATTCTACCAATTAAAAAAATCGGATAATGCCGATACTCTGATCGCTAACTGTTTTACCGCATCTATCACTGATCTCTTAAAGTCAGTGAATGAATACATACCTTCTATAATTCTCTTGTTTATTATATTCGCAAGACTTGTTAAGATATCAAATACCTCCATAAAAACCATTGATGACCTAATAGCAAGTTCTCGACGATTTACATCACTAATGTTAAAACCATTGTTTATGCTGAAAATAACAAAGAACAGCCTTTCTATATGCTCCAAGATATCAATAGAAAATTTTTTTACGTCGTTTAGATCTATTCTAAAAAATTTATATTCTGTCCCAGAAAACTTTACTTTCTTTATTTGACTTTGACTTAGTGTTGCCACATCACTAAACGCAATATCATTTTCTATCCTGAAATATATTGACTTAAGACCTCTAAAAATAAAATTTTTCGCAGTATGTTTCTCTGTAAATACAAGCATATCAATGAGATCGATCCATTCTTGAGGTAATTTATACGAATTTAACCATCGATTTAGCAAACCCTCAATACTCCGAGAATGCGTCGTTGCTAGGCCTCGTATACCAATCGAGAATGAGTGAAAAAGAGCATATGTGTCAGAGTAATCCTGTATCTCTCCGACAAAAATATAGTCTGGCGACCTATGTAGTAATTTTATTATTTCTATATTTTTGTAGTTACTTATTTCAAATTGATTAGAGTACAATGAAGTAGCAACCTTCGCTTCAAATGTCGGAACTCTTATTCTTGTTACTCTTTTGCCAGATAATAAAATATCTGGTATCTCTTCGATATCCTCGATTAGGATTAACCGCCAATACGCAGGCAACCCACTTAAAATAGCTCCAGCCAATGTCGTTTTGCCCGAACCAGTTTCACCAAAAATAATCAAGTTAGGTCTTAAAGCCATTAGAACAAATATTATTGCCAGCATAAACCGCATATATTTGTTTACAAACAAAGAGAAAAAAGGAGGAACCGCCACTACTCTTCTAATCACTATACTTGCATTATCATCTCGCCCAATATCCACACTTATTCTTATCTTCTGGTCTCCAACTTTAAATTCTGTTTTAGATGATGGCCTATACCCCGCTAGAAACACATCTCCATATATCTTTATTATAGACAAGAAAGACTTCAACCTATTCTTGCTTAAGCATATACGCGAGTCAAGTCTGCCCGCCAAAGAGTGATCTATATAAATCGTCCTCCGACTTCCATCGATATAAATCTCATTTACAAACTCATCGATAATCATTGGAAAAAATATGTCCGAGCCGAATAGTCTATAAATATAGTAATATGTTAATATTTCTATACAGTCCTCCATACTTATATCATATTGCTCTATGCTTCTCGAAAATGCATCATAAAGAGTAGACTTTTTCCGAACGCATTCGCCTACAATGCTCACCATCTTATCAATGCTCAAAAATCCGCTCTTTGATAATACAGTTATTCTCTTTACAAAAAATGGATAAACTAAGTCAGCAAGATTTATAAAAGAATCCCTTAAAGCAAATTCATACACATTAGATCTCATATCTACTACATATTTCGCAACAAAATTTTCGTATATGATCTTTTCTGGAATTTTATAGAATTCTTTTAATAAATTACTATTCTTCATTATTTCTTCACCAAATTTTTTAAAAGTTAAAAAACGGTTGTATAATATCATCTTTTTTCTATTTTTTCATAGAGTTTTTTATATTTCCGAAGAATAGTAAATCTGCAGACCCCAGAGTACTTTTCTATGTCTCCTGACGAAACAAAAAATCTTGCCCCATCGCAGACTTTTCTAAAAGCAATATATAGAACTATCGCGCTTATAACTTTTCTTGGCACACCAGATATCGCCGATAGTGATAATGCTAGTATGCGATCTTTAACTTCGTTAAGGACTCTAAGTTTTAATTCAATAACATCCTCGATCTTCATCTTTTTTTTAAGAAATTTTTTCTCGATAAATCTCCTATCAGCGAACATCCTGTCCAGTATCATAACTGTTTGCCTTCTTATTTCATCTATAGGATTTGAGTTTATTGAAAAAAGAGTATTCCTAATATGCGAAATCACTTTAAGAATTTTTCCATGAGTTATTTTGTGTCCAAGAGCCTTTTTTGCCGTTCTTATAATTTTATTTATCGATATCTCAGTTAAGCCATATTGCTGAATCTGTAGCCAAAAGCATGCAAGACAAATATCATAAAGATACACTTTAAGATGCCTCTTCAATTTTATATATTCTAAGGCACAGGTAATCGTATCATTCACAATATCATACTGTATATTTGACCAAAGTGCTCTTTTATCAAGTTCATATATAAGAGTATACAAAAATTTTCTGGCGCGATGCGCCCAAAGTCTTATCAAAGGCGATTTTTCCGAAATTGTTATACTATTATTGTCCCTAATCTTCGAATAACCTTCTTCTTTTTGCATTATGATCCCTTTTTATTTTTCCTATAGTATTCGTTTAAGAGAAATATTTAAAGAAACATAAAAAGTTTACAAAAGATTATATACAACTACGCCTCTAGAAGACCGCGCAGAGATATTCTTGTAAATTCCTAAAAACACACTAAAAACCCTCATCCAAACAAATCTCCACACACCGAGAGGTTGCATATTATGTAAAAATACTACAAAAGTTATCCAATAGAAAAACTCATATACAAAAAATAACCTTACACAACATCTACCTCAACATCAAAAAACTCATCTACTAACACGCATAGAAACAAAAATAGTCCAAACATTTTGCAAACATTTTTAAAGTGTCTTTTTTTACAATTCATAGATATGACAACTTTGTCCGCCGGGGTTGCCGAGCTGGTACAATTAAGCCAAAGGCGTCGGCCTGCTAAGCCGATGGCGTTTTCGCCTCGCGGGTTCGAGTCCCGCCCCCGGCATTACGGTATGTGATGAAGGTTCAACCATCTGATGGACTGATGAATGCATGTCTTACTGAATTTTTGGGCCGGTAGCTCAGCCCGGGTAGAGCGTCCGGCTCTTAACCGGAATGTCGCGGGTTCAAATCCCGCCCGGCCCATATTTCTGTTTTTTTTGCGTTTGTATGTGTGGTTTTTTTTAATAAGCATAATTCATATTATTCATTTGTGCTTGATGTGGTTTGGTGATGAGTTTGGAATGTCTGTTGTTGTAAAGTTGTATGATAGTCTTTCTAGACGGAAGGTTTCTTTGAGGGGCCCCGTTGTTAAGGCCTATTTTTGTGGTCCGACGGTTTATGATGTTCCGCATTTGGGACATGCGAGAGCGTATGTGGTTTTTGATGTTTTGGTTCGTTTGCTTAGGTATCTCAGTTTTGACGTGAAATATGTGAGGAATATAACGGATGTTGATGATAAAATTATAAGAAGGGCGTGGGAGGAGAATGCGTCTCCTTTTGAGATAGCTGAGAAGTATTATTACGAATTTTATGATGCTATGAAAAAACTGAAGATTCTTCCACCGAATATAGAGCCGCGTGCTTCTGGGCACATTCCTGAGATAATAGAGTTTGTGAGTAGATTGATAGAAAAGGGCTATGCGTATGAAACAGAGGATGGTGTGTATTTTAGAGTTCATAAATTTAAAGAGTATGGGAAGTTATCTAAAAGAAGTATTGAGAGTATGATTGCTGGAGCAAGAGTGGAACCGAGCCCATTTAAAGAAGACCCGTTGGATTTTGCGTTGTGGAAAAAAGCAAAACCGGGTGAGCCTTTTTGGCAGAGTCCTTGGGGTCCTGGTCGTCCTGGGTGGCATATAGAGTGTTCAGCTATGGTTCTTAAACATTTGGGGGAAACTATTGATATTCATGGCGGTGGTGAAGATCTAATATTTCCGCATCATGAGAATGAGATCGCTCAGAGTGAGGCTCTTACTGGTAAGCCGTTTGCTAGGATATGGTTTCATGTTGGCTTGTTGATTATTGGTAAAGAAAAGATGGCTAAGAGTCTTGGAAATATAGTTTCGGTGAAGGAAGCTTTAAAGAGATATGATGCTGAGACAATAAGGTACTATTTGTTGAGCGTTCATTATCGTAAACAGCTTTTATTTGATTGGCCTATGGTTGATGAAGCAGAAAAAAAATTAGATGAACTGTACAGGGCTGTATTTGCGGCTGAGCTTCATCTAAAAAATGTTAAGCAGATAGAAGAGAAAGACATAAATATGGATATTCATGAGAAATTGGAATTATTGAAATCTAAATTTTTGAACGCATTGGCGGATAATTTGAATACTGTTGAGGCATTTAATGTTCTTCATGATATTGCAAAAAAGTTGAGTTCTAGATACAAACAGATGACGCAAGATGAAATCAGAATGACTGTTTCCTTAATGCGCGATCTTGGTAGTATTCTCGGGATATTGGAGCAGAGTCTCGAGGAGAGAATTATAGAGAAGAAATCAAGAAATAAAAATATCGCCACATTTATTCCTTCAGATTTTACTCCCACAGAAGCTAGTTTAGTTGATAAATTGTTGAATATAATAATATATGTAAGGAGCGCCTTGAGGCAAAGGAAAATTTATGATCTGGCGGATAAAATAAGAGAAATGCTAAGTAATATTGGGATTTCTTTAGAGGATACAAAAGATGCTACCCATTACAGATTCGTGAGGATTCACTGATTTTTTTTTATTGTGTTCTCGCTCTTTTTAGTCTTTGACGCCATATATACTTACTGTGAATTTGACGACATTTTACGGAGTGTTTTGAGCGTGACAATACTTGGTTAAATAATTCGACGCTTGTTGATTTTATCATATCTAAAATTTCGCCGATTTCATCCTCAGTAAAGTTTGATTCGATCATGTGGTCTATTGTTCCGACAAGCTTATTGATTGATATGTCATCTTTAGCGTGGCGTGATGGATGGCTTTTTCGGACAGATTCTAATATGATCGTAACGCTATGTTTGATTCTATCAAACCCAGTGGTCATAGTTTTCACCATATTTGCGGGTTTTTTCTTTTCAATAAAATTAAAAAAGGCTTAAATAAATCATCATAATTAGTGGTATATATAAGAAAAACTTCTACTAGTCATATGGAAGGTGTATTGGGGGTAGTTTATTATGGTAATACGTGCTGTAGCGCTCTTTGATGCAAATGGAAATGAGATTTTCTACAATACGTATGCCAATTTTACTCCGAATTTCTCTTTGATAAACAGAGTTCTACTAGGAATGAGAGAACATTTCGTCAAAGAAATAGATTCGATAGACCTTGGGCAATATAGAGTTTCAATTATGTTAACATCAAGCTATTTTCTATCGATTCTCGCAGATAGAGTAAATTCTCAGGAAGAAATTAGTAAGATTCTTGAAGGACTTATCGAAAAAGCCGTCGATATATTCGGAGAGGATCCCTCAGGTAAAAAGATCGATCAACAGAAGATAGATGAGTTTGAATCGCATGTGGAAGAAGCAATAAAAATGTTGCCAGTAAAATGTACATTAACGGGATATGGTGGCGTAGGTAAAACAACAATCGTAAAGCTTGTAGCAAAAGGAATAACAGTTAAAAGGCATATCCCTACAATTTTAGCCGATGTAGAAGAACTAAGAATAGAGGAGATAGACCCATTTAAGGTTACGTTGTTTACAGTAGCTGGCCAGCCGGAATACTGGAGAACTTGGATGCTGACAGCGGAGGGGTCCGATTTTGTTATATTGATAACAGATTCATCACGAGAAGATGTAGAGAGACTT
>JAUQYS020000372.1:0-3450 GCA_030587585.2 Candidatus Njordarchaeota archaeon | reverse complement strand
AAGGGGTCGCTCACGTTAATCACGTCCAATGAGCTTATTTATGCTAAAGATATTAAGTTAAATATCAAAAATTTATTAGTCATATTTGGATGGAAAATTTATTAAATAATTGAGATATGAAGATCGCTATTGTTTTGAGTTTTCCTTGGTGGTTTTGTGCAAGAGAAGAATAGCTATAGTCTTAAAAGGATCGCCGAGATCGTGGTTAGAGAAAAAAGGAAACATGACTATATTGTAGCACTATTCCAGCTATATCTACAAAAACTAGGTGTACCAAGAGAAAACATACTTGTAATGCAAGAATACAAGGGCCTTCAGCCAGACTTAGTGTGGATCCATAATGGATTCGCCGTACTAGTGTTTGAGGTGATGGATCCTGATGTCAATATTCGCGATCCCGGTATTAGAAAACGTTTTGAAAGTCTAATTGTATTACCATATATACAATATATCCGGCCCTGGTATGTAGTGCTGACAGATGGAGTATCTTTATATATTTATGATTATCAATTCAGACTAATCTATCAAAAAGACAATCTGATGAGTATAACCCCCGAAGAGGAAAAACAAATAAGAAAAATTTTATTCTTGGCATAACAGAGATGCTATCATATATTTTTTTGTCTAATTCTGAATGTAAAGAAATTTTAAGATACGTACTAGAAACCCTAAGAACAAACATAACTCCCGAGGCATTATTATCTCTCTGTGTCCTGAAAAGAAATATGCCAAAAAAAATATTTGACATAATATTGCAGTACATAGAAAACCGACTGCGCGAAAAAAATCTCATAATAATCGAAGAGACACTAATAAGAGAAGCGGTTAGAACAGTCATAATCGAAAAAAAGCCAAAAATAGAATCAAGAAAACCAGCAAAAGAAAAACCAAGAAGCCTAATAGAGATTCTCCAAAAACAAGAGAAAGAAGAAACTCAAGAAAAAACTATTGTAGAGAAACACATGGAAACCGAGACGCAGACAAAAGAAGAAAAAATCGAACAAATGGAACAACAATTAGCATTAGAGCCTAAACAAAAAATTAAACAAAAAGAACACATAAAGCATGTAGAACCGCAAAAAATACCAGAAAAAAAAGAACCAACAAAAGAAAAAATAAAGGAAACACCAACGGTAGAGGAGGCACCCACAACAATAAAAAAAGAAAAAAAAGAACACCCAAAAACATCAATAAGCATAATAAAAAAAGTTGACTGGTACATCCTCAGCGACTCAACGGAAGCATTTAGACAATACTTTCTAAGCAGATACAACAAGCTCAAAAAAATAATACAGGAAAACATTTACGGCAAAATAATAGATACATCAACACTAACAATAGGTCAATATAAAGACACATATCTAATACTCATAGTTGACTCAAAAAGAATGACAAAAGGAGATAGAGGTGGCATAATAGTAGGCGACGACGAAAATTCTCGCATCAAGATATATGTCCCCCTAGATCGGCATCCAGAACTCAGAAATAAGTTTCAAAGAATAATCTCCGACACAGTAGTCGCAGTAAAAGTAGATGTTGTAAAAAGCAAAAAATTCATAATAGCAAGCGACATAATTTTTCCAGATATCCCAAGACTAAGAGAAAGACACAACGCATCCCGCTCAATAAAAATACTAGTAGCAGCAGACCTACATGTAGGCAGCAAAGCATTCATGAAAGAAAATTTCGAGAACTTCATAGAATTCTTGCAAGCAAAAACTAACAACGAAAAACTAAACGCGCTCGCCGAAGAAATAGAATACATACTCCTAATCGGAGACCTAGTAGACGGAGTCGGAGTATACCCATCACAAAAAGACGAACTAGCAATACCAGACCACAAAAAACAATATGAAACACTAGCAAACTATCTACAAAAAATCCCAGACGATAAACAGATAATATGTGTCCCAGGAAACCATGACGCATCAACAAGAATAATTCCCCAACCCCCCATAGCCGAAGAAATCGCAAAACCATTATATGATCTCTCAACAGTAAAAATACTATCAAACCCCGCAACAATAGAAATCGATGGAGTAAAAATACTCATGTACCACGGCCAAGGATTCGAGAGAATAGGCGGCCTACTAGGAATACCACTAACACAACCAACAAGAATAGTAGGAGAGCTACTCAGATACAGACACCTCCACCCAGAATGGGGAACAATACCCCAAGCACCACTCCCAGAAGACAACCTAGTAATAGAAAAAATACCCGACATAGTCCTAACAGGACACCTCCACATATACAGCACAGGAACATACAAAGGAACAGCAATACTGTCCTCAGGAGCATTCGAAGGACTAACAACATGGCAAAGAGACATAGGAATAACACCAACAATAGGATACTTCCACATAATAGACATAAACACATACGAAACACTAACACTCCAAGCAACAGAAACAGAAATAAGATACATACAATCCCAAAAACTATAAACCAACATAGCGCCCCCAATTCTTCAATAGCACCAATATTATAAAACACAGACCCAAAAATACAAAATATAACACAGAATACTCCAAGATAGATAAGCTAAAGAATGGTGGAGGGGGCGGGATTCGAACCCGCGGCCTCTGGCCTGCCATGCCAGCGCTCTACCAACTGAGCTACCCCTCCAGTAACAAATAGGTATTATTCTGATAGACATCTATAATTGTAATATTCATTTTATAAACTTTTAAAAACTCATTCGAACCAAGGCCTTTATAGAGTATCTTCGGCAACTTTGCATCGGTCTCAGCACTAAAAATTGTAGAAATAGTATATTCTTAGAGCTCTCTGCTTGGAGCAAAGACCTCGAGTATCCCCATATTAAGCTTGTGTTTCCTAACTATTTCTATCCAGACGTTTTGAATTTGTAGAACTGTGTAGCACTTATCGAAGAATTCTGGGTGTTTTATTGCTACGTAGATATAGATGTTGGTATCAATGAATACCCGTTTCCTTCTCAAGGCTTTCCTCAACAAGATTCACCACATCAATTTTTTTCGACCCACCAAGGATCCGGTCAGCTATTGTTGCCAGATCCTCTAGTGCCTCCCTATAATTTATGGGCCTAATCACTATTTTAGTCCCGTCGACCTCTACCAACAATTTATCGCCTATTCTTATCCCCAATTTCTCCCTAATACTCTTAGGAATAGTTATTTGGTATTTCCTAGTGACAATCACTTCCTGCATATTTTTCACTACAGTACTACCGTAGTACAAAAAATAATAATAAAACAAAAAGATACGAAAAAACCCATACAGTGACTTTATAAACTTGGTGCCGCTGTTCTTATTTTATCTAGGTGTTGATGATTGGTTCTATATCTTGGGTTTTTACAGGCATTAGATTGTGCAAAAGTCTAATTGATGTACGAATTATTCCTCATGATTCTTGTCGGTTTTCGGTCTAGGAAAAGTATCTTGCCCCTAGACAACAGCTGAAGTTTC
>JAUQYS020000305.1:0-9318 GCA_030587585.2 Candidatus Njordarchaeota archaeon | reverse complement strand
GCATTCAAAGGAACATCACTTTCTATTAACAATTTATTACCATTTTTGCTCATAGAAAACTTTACTTTATAAGCACTTGCTAATGATAATATTTCTTCAATCGCTATGTCTCTCAGCGCTCCATCGATTTTTAGTCTATACCTAAACTTCATAGTCTATATCATCTACTCTATTCAATTTCTCTTCTGAAGCCCATTATTTAAATAATTACCAGACGTAACTATTTTAAGAGACCTAACCAATTATAAACCATATTAAAATAACTAATATGAAATATATCCATTCACTTCGTGTAAAATATTAAAATGGTGTGGTTTAATGTATCAAGATGGTATGAGAACAATAAGTGTTAAGGTACCGAAAAAAATTATTGAAATTATTGATTTATTTGTAGAAGCGGGCCTATATAGCACCCGCTCTGAATTCGTTAGAGAGGCTCTAAGACTGCTTATCCAAAGAGTCATGGATAAAAATAAAAACCTTATCTCTGGATTTATCGATGAAAAAGCTCTATCTTTAATCTTAGGACAAGCAACAATTCCTTAATTTTTTTGTATATTATTGATCTGCCTCAATATTTAATTTTAATTACACTAATTGCTATGTTATTATTTATGATAACAAAAATATCGCTACATATAGATGCCGGGGTTGCCGAGCTAGGTACGGCGTCGGACTCGAGAAAAGCGAGATATCCGATGGCGTTTTCGCCTCGCGGGTTCAAGTCCCGCCCCCGGCACTATCATATGCATTGCGGGGGTTCCGGAGAGGTCAAACGGGCAGGGCTCAGGACCCTGTGGCGAATGCCTTCGCGGGTTCAAGTCCCGCCCCCCGCATATATTCGAGGTCTATTATTGACACATTGATATATAATATCCTTCAGTAAGCTAGATATGATTAATCCATTCTTTTCGAAATGATTCATAATATTTTTCATGTTCTCTATAATACCGTCATATAACGCAATTATATCTTTCCGAATAATGGCTATTAGTGTTTTATTTGTTGAAAAAATAATAGAAAAGTCTTTAGGATTAGAAATGAATTCGTCTATAATGGATCTATCTATGCATATGAGATATTTTAATCTAAAGTCTACAATTATCATATTTTCAGAAATTTTTTTTAGATTTTCTTCTTCAAAACGAGGTTGTCGAACTATATAGTTTTTATCAACTGATTGTTCTTCTCCAAATTTCTTGGATACCAATGAATAAATGGTATCAACAAACGCAGTAATGTTTTTATGTAGTTTCATTTTTCTTTTCATGGACTCAATTATCTTAATGATGTCATCGCCAATTTCTAATAATACCATCTCAAATTTGGATTTCCAAGCATCTTTGGCAACAATTATAACCAATGCATATTTTCTAAATTTTCTTGCATATTTTTCGTCCATAACTTTAAAAGGATAAGAAATAACAACATAGTCACGTATCTCAAACTGTGTTTTTCCCTCAACATATAAAGAAAAATCAGCGATCTCAAAACTTGTCTCTGCGTCCAACGGAAAATTTGGAGGATACTGATACGTTATAATAGGCCCTTCTATATCATCAAACTCTACAAAACCAACACAGACATCGTTCTCCTTTCGCATGATTTATACCATATCTATTGCGTATCCCTGAGCTCTCTCATCAAGGATGAAAAACAATCTTTGAAAAACACCTTTTACCACGTCTCTCAATATTATTGGATTAGTCGTCGGATTCAATAATGATATATATAGTACTTCCTTTCCCATTTTTTGCGCCGCCATATATAATATTTTCCCGGCTGAAATCTCCAAGATTAGCTCAAAGGAAGATCCATTAGAGTCTTTAAAAAATTCCTCCCACATTTTCTTTTGAAAATTTTTTACTATTTCTCTTTCCTGATCAATCGATGCATGCACTTTCGCCGAAAAAACTGAAAGCCATGTCGTTAGGTTTCCATCTCCAGAAAAAGCTATCGGAAATCCTACGTTATCGCTTATGACTGAGACCTTAGAACCAGTCATTTTTCTTAAAGTTTCTACAATTTTATATATATCATTCATGGGCAAAATTTTTGACAATATCACGTTATCAACAACCGAAAAGATTGTCTCTGGATGATATATACTCGTATTATATCCTTCGAGTTTGATTTTTTCAAGCAATTTTTTATTCGATTTTATTTTTCCTATTATAGATTCGGACTTAATAGCATTAGGCATATCTTGCTTATGCGCTAGTAAAACCACGTAAAGACGTTCTATATTTTTTATCTCGATAATTTTTTTCAAATACCTTATTGTCATAACAAACTCAATTACCATCGATTTTAATCTTTCAACTTCCGCCGCTGCGTCTATAACATAGAAAACTATCGTGTTCTCATCAATGATATCACTAAGAAAATTAATATTCAGTTTTTTGTATCTTCTTTGACCTGGTGTTACGAAAATAAATATATCTCTACATAAAACACTTATGTTATAACGCTCTATTCGCGTAGATGGCTCAGTTTCTAAAGCCAGCATTCTATTAAGATGTCTTAGGAACCTTCCTATGGATGTTTTTCCAACATTTGCCTGACCCAATAGTACAATTTTAATTGCCATTCGACCCCCCACATGATACTCTCATTAATTTAATTTCAACACAAGAAAAATCTAGCATAGTATCAATACGCCAGATATAACAATATGATTATATGTAAAATAAGATTATCTATCTTTTGGGATGAAAAAATGTCAAAGAAAAATACACTAAAAAACATTACTTTGGCTTACAATTTTAGCCCAGAAACACTTAACATAGACATAGATAAAATATTAAACGCATCCAAATCTCCGAAAAAGCACATATCTGTAGGCATTATTGGGACGGCTGGTCATGTAGACCATGGAAAAAGTACTGTCACTGAGTCCCTAACAGGCAAATTTCCTGCAACACACAGCGAAGAAATCTTACGTGGAATAACTATATACTTGGGATACTCACATTTGGATATATATGCCTGCATGAAAGACGACACTCTGAGCTCTATTACATCAAACGCATCAAAAAAATGTCCTTCAGGCTCTTCTCTCCATCATATTCGCTGTTATTCCATATTAGACCATCCAGGACATGAGATATTAATATCAACAATGCTCTCAGGAGCATCAATAATAGATTTTGGGATAGTTGTTATTGCTGCCAATGAGCCTTGTCCTATGCCTCAAACTAGGGAACATGTAGCCGCATTAGAAGTAATGGGTGTCAATAAAATAATCTGCGTCCAAAATAAGATAGAACTTGTACCTAAAGAAAAATTATTAGAAAATTACAGACAAATCGTGAATTTCTTTAAAAACGAAACTAGCTATGATGTACCACCAATAATACCGGTAAGCGCCGCATTGAAAATAAATACAGAACTAATCCTCGCAGCCATACTTCAATACTTCCCGCCTCAACAACCTAACACATCAGGACCAGCGATAATGTATATAGCTAGATCATTCGACCCAAATAGACCTGGAACAAGTATTAAAAATCTTGGGGGGGGTGTTATTGGGGGCGCTCTAAAAAGCGGCGAATTAAAAATCGGAGATGAAATTGAAATACGACCAGGAGTTATAACCAAGAGTGGAGAGATAGTATCACTTTACTCCGAAATCGTCAGTATAAGGACAGATGCTGGACAAAAAATAAATAAAGCTCAGCCTCATATGCTAATTGGAATCGGCACAAATTTGGATCCAAGTATAGCAAAGTCAGACGGTCTAGTCGGAAACATTGCCGGAAAGCCTCAAGACCTGCCACCAGTAGTAAAAAAGGTCATAGTGAAAAAAATTAATATGTTCGAGAAAGTAATAGGTTCAAGAACAGAAAGACTAAATGTGCCACTTAGAAGAAGCGAAACGATACTCATCAATGTTGGAACAAATACCACTCTCGCGCAAGTAGACTCTATTGATGGTGATGAGGCAGAAATAATTTTAGAACATCCGATATCTATACCGAAAGGCGAGCGTGTCGCATTGTTAAGAGAGATTGATCGTGAGTTTAGGCTTGTAGGATACGGTTTACTTGACTATTAGAATTTTTTACCGCAAAATTTTTCCTAATGCTATTTTTTCTAATATTATCATTTCTAGAGCTTTTCGTTGACTCAAATTTCTGCTTTTACATGTTTTTTCTGTTAAACATTTATCAACTTCAAAAACTCGAGCTATCAAATCTAATTCGACATTTGAAAAACAAATATCATCATTTCTCTCGCAGATCTCTCCTTGCTCAATGATCTGCTTAGCTATCGTCTCGACATTCTCCTTAGATACAACTACTAACCAATAATAAGCGTCACTAATTGATCTAAATATCTCCAATACCTCTCTGACTTGAGTCCGAGCTAAATATCTAAGTCCTATCTCTAAATTAAGTTTTCTCGCTATATTGTCACCACGAATAAAATCTCTTAAAGCTAACTGAACCGCAAGAATTATCGATCTTATACTAATAACCAAACAGGAGGGAATAAATTGAATCCAAACACTTCTACGGCTCCAACCATCTATTATTTCCGATATTTTGCTTTTATCCCCTAAACTGACACACAATATAGCGCACTCAAACCCAAATTTTTTAATTATTATCATTCTTTCTCCCTTGTAATACGCAAGTATTACTCAGATATTGAGCCCTTATGTTTCCGTACAGTACATTCATTTATATAATACTGGCGTAATACAATTATATTGGTGATCCATATGCAATTACAACCCTCAAATATGAAATTAATAACCCTTCATATTCCTCAAAGATTTATCGAAGCTCTTGATGAGCTCGTTGCTAAAGGTTGGTATCCTAACCGTAGTGAAGCTATTAGAGTAGCTATACGGGACTTTCTTAGGGAGATGAAAAAATTTATGGTGCCCTCCGAGAAAAAGTACTCTAATATTGATACCCAGACACTTTGATCCAATTTTTTTTATGCAGAAAATAGCATGTAATATTCCTTCTTCTCAATTTTTTTACAAGATCGAAATCGGTAGTAACAACTGCCGCATTTATTTTTTCCGCCATTCTGACCAATATTTCGTCATGTACCTCGTATCCACGTAGCCGCCGACCTATTTTTTTGACTTTTTCAACTATTTGCGGATCAGTTTGTATAATTTTTATTTTTAATTTCTGAACGAATTCTAACGCAAAATCTGCCGCCATTCTAGTTTTTCCTTTTCTTTTATTTCGCAATAATTCAAGCTCTTCTATCGTCTTATCTAATATCGCTAGAACTGCTCCCTCTGATATATTCCTCAACCCCTCCTCTAAATTTATGGGTAATTTTTTCTTGCCTTTAACTGCATGCATGAGTATAGAAGAATCTAATAGGATTATTCTTTCCCTATTTTTTAAAGTGTTCCCATCCCTTTCTGGGTATTCGTTTTCCATCATAATACACGCCTACGCCTCTCGTTACACTACCAATTTTTATGGGTCTTTTTAAACCAAGTCTCTTAAAAATGGAATACACTTCCCTTTCAGGTAGACCCGTAGTAAAAATAATTTCGTATTCTTCTCCACAATATAGAGCCATCTCCAGCGGATCTAAATTATTGATTCTAGCATAATCATTCACTACATCAGCTATTGGGATCTTCTCTAATACAATGGCAACATTACTCAATCTTGATATCTCATTTAGCGAAATTGCGAGACCATCAGAAGAGTCTATACTAGATGACGCAACTTCTCGGAGAGCGAGAGCTATATTCGGTTCTACTATCGGTCTAAAAAATTTTTTAACAACTGTTTCTAGGCCCGTAATTTTTTTTCCACCAACTAAAAGAAAGTGAAGCGCAACGGCAGATATACTAAACTCTCCCGTTACCCATACACTTTCGCCAATTTTAGCTCCAGACCTAGCAATAAACTTGTCCGACAACCCTATACCAATACCTGAGATAACTAAGTCTTCTCCGCTTCCTAAGTCTCCTCCAATATATCTGCACCTATAAAAATTGCATGCATCCCTTATACCAACGATAATGTCTTCAAAATCTTTTTCATCCATGTTGACTGGTGCTGTTATGGAGCACAAAAAAGCTTCAGGGCTACCGCCTTTAGCTACGATATCACTCATTGTCATTGTTACTGTTCGCCACCCAGCATGATAATACTCCATATTTTTTGGCATGTCTGTACTTCTAACAAAGGTATCGACATTCATAATAACATATTTATTTCCCACTCTAACAAAAATAGCATCCTCATCAATATACCTCCGCTCAGAGTCAAGATATTTAAAAATAATGTTCTCTAATATTTTTCTTTCTCCTAAGCGACCTAGATCCATCATTTTGACCATTTGGATTTTATCGAGATCATATCCATTATCCTCTGAAGCCTAGCAAATTTTCCGCAAAGTCTTATCATTTTCGTACAATGATTCTTCGAATATTTTATTTCTACGCTCTCACCTTTCTTTAATTCGCCCACCACAACACCATCCGCTATTAAAAGAGCATCCATCCACTCTTTTCTTATCTCTATCTTAATCACCGTATCTGCAGGTAATACAATCGGACACATGGCTTTAAATAGAGGAGCTATTGATACTACAACAATAGCCTCCATAGTCTCTAAAACGACTGGCCCACCGGTGGAAAGTGGATAAGATGAACTACCAATAGATGTAGATAAAACTAAACCATCACATAAAATCTTAGCAATAGAAACCCCATCAACATATATATCAAGACCCAAAATTTTTCCTGGACTCTTGGTTATTATAGCATACTCATTTAAAACGCTTGGGTATTCTCTCTCAGATGATAAATTATATGCCACTAATCTCCTCAGACACAAAATACTATAGGATCCTCTCTCTAGCCTTCCCATATTTTTATAGAATTTTTCTAAACTAACTTCAGTAAGTAGCCCTATCTTGCCAAAATTTATCCCAATTATTGGTACATCAATATCACTCAGTTCTCTTGATGCATACAGTATTGTGCCATCGCCCCCCAAAGTTATCGCAAAATCAGCTATGCCAGCAAGACTACGATCTGGTTTTGACCCAAGCTGAACAACCTGCAGAACCTCCCAATTTTTTCTTTTAAGATTATCTAGAAAAATATCAAGCTCTTTTTTTACACTATCTTTAGGCGCCGCAAATATTATCACTCTAGGCTTTCCCAATTATACCCCTCCTAGCTAGCTCATTACAAATATCCTCAAAGATTTCATCCATCTCTCTATATGTTGTATCAATAATAATAATTTTGGACTTATCATAATTAGCCATAACATCTGCCAAAATCACACCAAATCTTTCAGCATCCAAATTTTCATCTATTTTCTCCTGGCCATATCCACGCTCTAAAAGTCTCTGCTCTAAAACAAATGGCTGACATGTAAGTACAATGCACATATCAACAATATCCTTAGGTAATATTTCCGCTCCCAATCCTTCGACAACAACATTCTCACTATTTCTAAAAACAATTTTTAGAGCATTTATCATTCTGTCCTCATCAATTATATAAGATCCTCTTTTTTTATCGTACCCTTGGTATAATTCGTTTCTTACTACAAACTCGGTTAGGTGAACCACTTCAAAGCCCAAAGATCTAAATTTCTCAGCAAGCGATGATTTTCCCGTTCCAGGAGTCCCACAGATAGCTATTACTACCATCTCTTCGGCCCACACAAAATTTTGCATAACATGGAATATTAATATTAATTTATTCCCTTGAATATAACTAGTAATTAGTATAATATCCAATTATCGAGGAGATTCTAATTGGACATACAAAATATTGTCCGAGACAAAATTGGGGACATATTCGGACGCGCAGGAGTAACAAACTTTTCGATGCATGTTCAGGAGGGAAAATCCGTACAGAAGGGACAATTTCTTTTAGCCGTAGGAGATAACAGGGTAATCTTAGCTCGTGTTGTTGATATTGAGACTCGAATGACAGAGACGGTCGCCAAATGCGAAATACTAGGCGAATGCATAGAAACTAGTCTGAAACAATGTAACAGGCCTGTTCGAGCTGGTTATGAGATATATAATCCTTCAGGCGACTTCCTAAGCAAGGTGATTACCAGAACTACAAGAGAAAAAGGACTTTACATAGGAAAAATTCTTACACACCCCGATTTTGTTCCAGTATATTATAATCCAAAGGATCTACGAGTACATGTACTTGTCACGGCCACTACTGGGGGAGGAAAATCATATACACTTTCCGTATTTATAGAGGAGCTCATCAAAAAAATGAGAGAAAACAAAAATCTATCCATCATAATTTTTGATGTACACGATGAATATTCTGGATTAGTAGCACCCAATAAAAATCCCAAACAAGTAGAAATACTAAAAAAATTCAATCTTGAACCCATCGGCTTCGAAGATGATATTCTAATTTTTGATTGGGAAAATAATCCACCATACCTTGATCCTATATTTTCTCCAGATAGACTAATGTTTCTTTTCTCTATGAGAGAGCTAAGACACGCACTACAACTTAAGCAATTAATGGGAGACAGATCCGCTATGCATGTGAATGACCTGTTCAAGCTAGTCGAGATAAGCGACCTTCACCCACAAACAAAACAAGCATTACTAACTAGAATAGGCGCATTGAGAGATAGTGGATTTTTATCCCGCAACTACATAAAACATGAAGATTTCTGCGTACCAGGAAAACTAACGATCTTTCGGCTAGTTGGAACGCCACTTGGCGACTTAGGCATCAGATTCTTCGTTGCAGATATAACACGCCAAATATTCGAAAACAAAAAGCTTGGGAAAATTAAGCATAACGTAGTAATTGTCGTTGATGAAGCTCATCTTTTCGCCCCAGCAAAGGGCAAAGATGATCCTGTAAAAGAAATACTTGTAAGAGTCTCAAGAGAAGGAAGAAAGATGGGGGTATGGTTAATACTCGCTACGCAGTCTCCACGCGATCTAAGTGATGTCATAATTATCAATTGTTCAACAATAATAGCCTTAAAAATGCAGAGACATGACATCAAAAAGCTCAGCCAAATCTTTGGAATATCAAAGAAGCTTGTAGAGGTGCTCACTCAAGCATCTCCAGGAGAATGCTTCGTCAAAGCACCTTCATTTACGATACCAATAATGGTGAAAATCAGGGCTCGCCAATCTTCTGAGCTTAAGGGAGAAGGCGTAGATGTCGGCTTTCTCATGCAAAAAATTAAGGAAATCGCAATAAAAACAAGAAACCGTATAGCTAAACATAAAAAAATCACACCAGAACCACAAGTAAAACCCCCACAACCTCCTCCTACTGCATCAAAACCTCAACCAGTATATCCGTCAGCTCAA
>JAUQYS020000046.1:0-2613 GCA_030587585.2 Candidatus Njordarchaeota archaeon | reverse complement strand
TTAGCTCTAACACATGAAGAAATCTCTTTGATAAGCATACTAATAAACAGTCTTGCATCTTCGTTAACAGGCATTGTTTCTACGTATCCCCATATCTTCGTTAGATCTTTTATCGATAAAACAGATGGAATTTCTCTTTTCATTATTCTATCGTCAGGCACATCAACAATATCTATAACATCGTCAAGCGAGGGGGACTCAACTATAACAGCAATACCAAACCTATCAAGTAATGGCATTCCTAATGGGAACGTCCCAACATCTCTAGGATTTAGTGTAGCATATAGCACATACTTTCTTATATCGTACACAGCGTCGAAATATTTTACTATTCCTTCACCTAATAAGCTCAGTATCGCGTCTTGGGCGTTTGGGGCTAGTCTATTTATTTCATCAATAATTTTCCAGAAACTTTTCACAAAGTTACGCCATATTATTTCTTCTTCTCCCTCACTTATTAGTTTTCCTAGATGCAACCTTGCTACAATTTTTTCTTCTGTTAGCTGGGGATTGGACCTCAATATGCTTGCTTCAATGTCTTCCAGTGCCAGTCCAGTTATCATTCTACCAAGGTACTTTAGAAATGTTGTTTTTCCAAACCCATATCCACCGTAAAGAAGCATAGATCCGTTCCCAACAATAGCGTTAAGAATCGCGAGCCCTATCACTACGGGGAACTTATATACAGATTCGGATACTTTGATTTCAATGTATTTTGAATGCAAAAATATCTTATCGTTATGAATCTTTTCTATTATCATCCACAATTTTTTCCTAAGTTCTGCTTCTTCCGTATTGCTCATGATTCAACACCGAAATATATTAGTGTTTTAACATCCAAAAAAGAGCGCCAATCGGGAATCTCTTTGTTTATATGTTCTATATTTAGCTTTATATTTGAGGACTCAGATATCTTCCTACCCACTTCTGCGGGGATATAAGCTTTTATTAACCGATTTATTGCTGACAGTATTAGCACTGAGGGATATTTCTCGACTATACCTATGAGCTTTTTTCTATTCATTTCTATTTCTAAAAATCGCCTAATTATCGCTGGCTTTGCTTCTGATGCTATCTTATTTATTACTTCAAATACGTAGGAGTCTATTTTATCATGTTTTTTCCAGTAAACTTCCAGTATTCTGTTGAGATAATCCATTATCTCCATGATGTTTGCTATTCCAAGTGTCGCATATGATGTCGATAATAAAATCTTCATCGCGCTATCTACACTAATTTTTCCCCTAATAACGAAATCTATCATTTTAGAGATCGAGCCTCGGTAATATTTACCTACGAGCTTCGACAATATATCGAAAATAACATCGTAGTCCCCATTTCTAGCTTTCTGATAAATGAGAAGTGCGTCCTCGTTGGAAAAAGACAGCAATACCATCACAACATTCCAGGCGAAAAAACCGGATTTCATTGAATAAACATATCTAATTAGACCATATCCGATCGCTATCGATAGACCATAAAAAGACTTAAAATTTTCGCTCATAGAATATATCACTCTCTCAAACACGTTACTCTTAATGCTTGAGGTCTTAAGAACGGGATAAACCGCTATTATGGCTTTATCTACTGATAGTTTATTTCCGACTTTTTCCATGCACTTAACATATTCCTCAATAAATGGTGGTATCTCAAAAACACCCATCTTTTCTAAATACTCGATATACCTTTCCGAAACCTCCAAAGCTTCTCTATACGGATCCAGAAAACTTGGCAATTCTGCGATATCAATCTTCTCCATACCATATTGTTTTAGGGCTTTTTCGATCAAAGATTTTAGACTTATTATTGGGGCCCTATGATCCAATGCTTCATTAATTACATATGCTACTCTGGTTCCTAGCATATTTATAAGGTCAGGAGTTATTGGACTGCCCTTAGCCACCAGCCTTGATTTTATCGTCTGCTTTAGCTTAATTATGAATACTTGTCCACAATATTTGCCAAGAATCTCAAAAATACCATCTATACGCTCGTCATAGGGGTCAAGCAAGCCCGATAATTCTACTATTTTCTCACATACCAAACGCTTTCCATGTTCTTCGATATAGGTATCTATATTAGCTAGCAAATCCTCCAGACGTTCCATTTTTTTCTTACTAATCGTTTTTGACATACCAATAACCCAAACAATATCAAAATATCCTACCAAATAATATTTTTTGGAAGCTAAAAGATTACTATAAAATTACGATAGTTTATTGTTATTTTTTACGATGATCATATGAGCAACATAGTTGTAAGAGAAATAAAGGCCAAAACAATATTGAGTAAGAGCAGAATATATGGTGTTCAATATTCAATTAATCCCTACATTGGTTGTACTCATGGTTGCGTATATTGCTACGCACGATTTACATTTATCGCTAGAAATATTAGATCAGATCTCTGGGGAAAAATAATTTTTCCAAAAATAAATGCCCCGAAATTACTATTAGAGGAAATTAAACATAGAAGAAAAGGTACTGTTCTTCTATCAAGTGTTACTGATGCCTATAATAATTTAGAAAAAAAATATAATCTGACGAAAAGAATCATAGAGATTCTTAAAAAGAGGCATTGGCCCATAGTGATTCTAACGAAAAGCGATCTTAT
>JAUQYS020000019.1:0-2993 GCA_030587585.2 Candidatus Njordarchaeota archaeon | reverse complement strand
AAAACATGAATGATGATTTAAGTGATCTAAAAGCTCGTTGCGAAAGTGATCCAATATTCATGTCAAAAATTTCGAACGAACTTCTTATTCCTTGGCATCCCAGATTTACATATTTTTGGAAAAATATCTCGGCGGACGAAGCTTTATTTCTGTTTGAATATATAGAAAAAGTACAGTCAAATAGTTTACCAGCCGATGAAAAAATCAAAAAAATACTGGAAAAACTCCTTGTCTTACATACAGTTGAAGATAATAAAATAGTCCTAAACCCAGAGGATCTTATCGCTATGAAGATCATAGCAGAAAAAATTCTGAACACAAAGAACCTCGATCCTAAAAAATATCCTAACGCTCTTAGTCTACTTCAAGATCATAATTTGCCTATCCTAGATAAATACACATGCTTTATTGGCACGCGCATGGGTAGACCTGAAAAAGCTAAACAAAGAGAAATGAAACCAAAAGTCCATGTCTTATTTCCGATGGGAGAAGCTGGTAAGCAGAATAGATCCATAACAAGAGCTCTCGATAAAAACAAAACATTTAAGATTGAAGCTGTTACAATGTATTGTAAAAATTGCAATGAAATAACATACTCTTATCTCTGCCCAAAGTGCGGTTCTAGAACAACTCTTATATACATGTGCGGCAACCAAGCATGCAATTATTTTTCAGTCAAGTATTTTTCTAAATGCCCTAAATGTGGCAGTACTAATATCAGAACATATAAGGAGTATAATATAAGTTTTCGAAAAATTTTCAGAGGCATTGAAAAAAAATTCCAGATCCCACCTCCTAAAGATCTACGATGCGTAATTGGACTTATATCCAAAAATAAAGTACCTGAACCTCTGGTTAAAGGATTTCTTAGAGCAAAATATGATTTATGGGTATTTAGAGATGGAACAATAAGATTCGATTACACAAATGCGCCCACTACCCATTTTACACCAGCTGAAATTGGCGTTTCAATAGATAAGCTAAAAAAGCTAGGATACACACATGATATATACGGTAATCCTCTCGAAAGAGAGGATCAGATATTGGAGCTAAAGGTACAGGATATCATAATCAGCGAGGAATCAGCAGATTATCTGATAAGAATCTCAAAGTTCATTGACGAACTATTAGTGAAAGTATATAAGCTTAAACCTTATTATAATGTCAAGACGAGAGAGGACTTGATAGGGCATTTGGTTATAGGTTTAGCTCCGCATACCTCGGCCGGAATCATTGGAAGAATACTTGGTTTTACAAAGGCTAGATGTTTATATGCGCACCCATATTGGCATGCAGCTAAGAGAAGAAATTGTGATGGTGACGAGGATGCCATAATATTACTACTAGATGGCCTAATAAACTTTTCGAGAGAATATCTTCCCAAAAGCCGAGGAGGACAAATGGACGCTCCTCTTATAGTCACAATAATTCTTAACCCGCTCGAAGTGGACTCTGAGGTATATAATATGGATACAATGGATCGTATTCCACTTCAATTTTATAGATTGTCACAAAAATATCCCGAACCTGGCGAAATCGAAGAAATAATAAACAACGTGGAAAAAAGACTTACTAAACCCGAACAATATGAAGGACTGTTCTTTACGCATAATTCTTCGCGAATAGATAATGGCCCGATAATAACTACGTATGTAAAAGCCAAAAGTATGGATGATAAAATTCGGCGGCAAATAAATCTTATGAAAAAAATTATAGCTTTAGATTTCTCTGATGGTATAGGAAAAATATTGGAGGGACATATCCTGAGAGATATTTTCGGTAATTTACGTTCTTTTGGTATTCAAGCTTTTAAATGCACTAAATGCAGACAAACGATACGTAGATTACCCCTTAACGGAAAATGTCCATTCTGTGGGGAGCCTCTAAAACCTTCGGTATACAAAAATATGGTTCTTAAATATTTTAGCATTGCTCAGCAAATAGTAAAAGAGCTTAATCCACAAGATTTTAGGGCTCAACAATTCAACAGATTTATAGTGACAGACTTTCGAGTATTGGATCAGGCTCCGATCGGAGAACTTGCTACATTCCTTAATAAAAAACAAAAAAAATCTACTGACGCAAAGGATAAGAAAGTTTTTATTAGAAAAACAAAAGTGGAGCTTTCGGAATTCTGGTAGCTATTTTTTCTCTTCCTTGAGCATTTTTATCTCTTCTATTATTTCTCTATATTTGTGCATAGCGATAAATATAACAAGAGACAATAATGCGAAGGGGATATGAAACACTAATATTTTTGCCCCATCTAGAGCCACATAGCTAAGTAAGCTCTGAGTAGATAAAGATCCTCCTCCCGAACTAATCATAGATGGCAGAGAATATACCGCTGTGGCCACATATATGACATATAGCAAAAATATTGTTATCTCGTATTGTATTATCGGATCCCTGCGCTTATATGATATGGCAGCTATCAAAAATGACAAAAAAACTACTAGTATCAATGTCCTAATCACATCGAACTTTAGCCCTATCCCACTGGAGAAGATGTATGGTGCGCTACTAATTGTGGCGCATGTATCAGAAAATGAAGGAAAGAAATGCATCTCGTTATTCATAATTGGCAAAATAATACAGAGTACTGAATCAAGCATATTTAGGATCACTATAACAAAAAAAATTCTAAATATTGACCTAAAAATACTCAAACATCATCACCGCTTGGATCGTTCCGCTAATGTCTTAATTGTTTTGGTTATAAGCATTAGATTTTCATTTTTAGGATCTAACAGTAGAGCTTTCCATAAAGAATCAAATGCTTTTTTTAATGCTTTCTTTTCTAGATAACATATCGCGAGATTAATTAACGTATATATTTTCAAGCGCTCAGTCTGAGAACTTAAAATTGCTTTAAAAGCAACTATGGCGTCTTTATATCGCCCTAGATTCATCAAAATCTCCCCTCTTATCATCCTAGCGAAGGGATCTTGCCTAATTCTTAGGGCATCTATGATATATTTGAGAGCCATTTT
>JAUQYS020000417.1:0-3978 GCA_030587585.2 Candidatus Njordarchaeota archaeon | reverse complement strand
CAGGGTATTATAGTATTCCTAAAAAGAGAATAATTGAGTATCCTGGGACAGACAGGCTCAGCGTTTCGGAGATAGTCACAAAATATCGATATGAGTCGGTAATACCTGAATGGCTTGGCTGGGTAATTGGGTTTGTCTTTGCGTTTGCAATAATACAATATGGTGAATCCGCTGGATTTTTTGTGTATTTTCCCTCTTGGGCGGTTTGGCCTCTTGTATTCTTTCCAATCGGATTTGCTTGGGATCATATACTTGGGGACAAAAAATATTATCTATCCGAGATAATCATATCTGGTGATAAAGATCTTGTGTTAAAAACTATAAAAGAAATTAGAAATAACCTTGGGAGACATCCCTTACTAGTTTTACGAAATAATGATCTTAAGAAGCTAGCCGCTGCTACAGATATGGATCCAATTAGTCTAGAAGAATCTTGGGATAAGGCACTATATGGTAAAATCTGAGCCTTCTGTTCTTTTTTTCGAACTTTTCTTTTTTATAGATAATCCTAATTATTAAGAATACAAATACGGTGAGCTATTATGGGAGTATTGCCAATGGTCTATGTAGGGAGATTGTGGTCCACGGCAGTATCCTTAGGGTTCGATGATGTTCTTGGTTCCAACTGCCATATCGATTATTCATCTAATTGTTATGTGGATTGTTGGTGTTCTTTTCTATAGGACGCATAGGATGTATCCAAAAAATAGAATATAAGTATCTTGGTGCTGGAATTTTGGTTGTGGTTTTGTTTGATATGTTTCATGTTGTTGGAGATATTTTGTTTTATTTTATGAATGATTCTAGGACACCTATCTACTTCGGTATCTCAGTACTATATTACTTGCCTTTGCTACGAGTCTATCTGTGATGGATATTTTTATTCATGTTTGTCTATCTCTGTATGAAAAATCCAGACTATAAGAAAAAATGATATACAGTATTACATCTTTGTTATGCTTTCTATTGTAGGAATATTAGAAGTTCCATTTATGGGATAAAACAGACCACTTTTATATTTCTAGTAACATTGAGGCGTCAACCCCATCTGATATGTCAACACTATAGAGAGTTATGTCTTCTCTTATTATTGATTTGGTTTTCAGTTTTTTATAGCTATGGTGCCCAAAAAATACATATCGTATTTTCTGATTGTGCTTAAGTATTGTTTCTCCAAGAAGCTCTGAACCGGAATATGCGTTCCAAAAATCGTGGTTTGGGTTTCCATTATATATTAGAAAATCTTTCATAGGTATAAAATGCAGAATTACGATAATTTGATTGTTCCCTATTTTGGATATTTGTTTTTCTAGTTTTTGGGTATGGATTTTTGTTATCTCTTCTGGTTCCTCGGCAAATTTTGCATATCTTACATCATTCCATATGAATCCCCCATATGTCCCTCGCAGAAAATCTATTCGGGTGAATCCTAGGCTAAATGGGGCGAATGAGAAATCATACCATCCAGGTACTCCCACTATTGCTATGCCTTCCTCTACGAATGGTTCTTCCCAGAGTAAAACATCGTCATGTTTTTTCATAGCTTTTTCGTATGATTGTATTAGATCCCATGAAGATATAGTTTTTCTCCTAATTATCCAGAAGTCATGATTGCCCATCACAGCGATTATTCTTGTTTTTGTTCGTCTATGTATTTTTCTAAGAAGCTTGTCTAGAAGGAAGATGTCGGCATGATTGAGGATGTCTCCACATATCGCTATGATATCTGGTTTTTTATTTTCTATTAACCTAAGGAGATCGAATAGTATGGCGGCTTCACGAGGGTAGTGTATATCGCCTAAAAATAATATCCGCAAATCAGCTCACCGAAAAGCTTATTTTTCTGCATAAACATAAATACTACACATAGAAAATTTTTTGTATGACCTATCTGTATTATCTATATTATTTCTGTTTTTATCTAGACTTTTTTATATTATAATTACTCTTATATTTTTGATTATTGTGGTTGTTTATTTTGACTATCTCTGAGCCCTCATTTATATCTGTTGTTCCTATGATCCCTCCGATAATAATTGAGCTACTACAGAAAACAGAAGCCTTACTAAAAGTAGTTCTGTCTCGAGACTTTGAGTTTGTTCATAGGTTTATTAGGTCTCTTTATGATTCCGGTGTATTGTCTGCTGAGGCTTATGATGAGCTATCTTTAGAGCTAGGCGATCTTATTGTTGCTGAGGATGATTTTGAGGAAAAAGCAAGAAAATTTGTAAAAAAAATAGAGGCCGTTATTAATGATAAGTGAGTATCATCTGTATAAGCTTCTTAGCGAAATTTTTAGAAAATATATTGTGTTTCCGCCTTCTACGATAAGAAACGTAGATTATCTACTAGTTAGAGAAGCCATAATTATTGAAGTAAAATCCAGTTTTTTGGTATTTATTCTGCAACAAAGCAACTAATAGATTTTGTGTTAGTATCAAAGATCTATGATTTACCGCTTATTGCGCTGACATTGCCGCCCGATAGGCCGTGCGAAGCTGTGGCGCCAATATTGTTTTTCTTTAAAACTTTGCGAGAGTATAAAATAAACGGAGAAATCTGGATATTGGAGATCGACAAAGAAAATATTGTTAGATTGTTAATTAAAGGGCAGAAACCTATTCAGATTGACACGATATACAGACAGTCTATTGTTGAAATAAAATTTGATTCAAAAAGCATTAAAAGTACGCTGAGTAAACTTTTTGAAAAGCAAGGCATAACTTAATGAGCAATGTGAGGAGTCATTTATGGTTGAAGAAATCAAAGTTAGCTCTATTCTTAATAAACATAAAAAAAGGGATGATTGGTTTCTCGATGATTATTCCATTAATCCTTATAAGCTTTGTCAATTTAATTGTGTCTATTGTTATATTAGGGGAAGCAAATATGGCGAGAATATGGGTGAACGTATTGCTGCGAAAATCAATGCTGTTAATGTGCTGAGCAAGTCTCTTAGACTTAGAGCTAGAAAAAAGGAATATGGGTTTATAGCTGTATCCTCAGCTACGGAGCCCTGGCAACCTATAGAAGAAAAGTATCGCCTGACACGTGGATGTTTAGAAGTAATAATGCGCTATAGGTTTCCCGTACATGTAATGACAAAATCTAAGCTTATCCTAAGGGACATAGATCTAATCAAAAAAATTGATATGAACGCTATATTACCTGCGGACCTAAAAAACAAAGTAAAGCATGGTGCTCTAGTAACGTTTTCTATATCGGTTCTAGATAAGAGCATAGCAAAAATATTCGAGCCAGGAGCACCTAGCCCAGAAGAGCGCATAGATACGCTTCAAAAAATAAAAGAAGAGGGATTATCTGTTGGAATAGCCTTTATTCCCGTCCTCCCTTTTATTTCTGATTCGATGGAGCAATTAGAGGAAATGATTAAAATATCTAAGGATGTCTCTGCTGATTATGTATTTGTTGGGGCTCTAACACTATTTGGTTTCGGAAAAAGGATATACTACAGCTTAATAGAAAAATATTTCCCTGAGCTACTAGCAAAATACAAAAAACTGTACGGGGTACATAATTATCCCAGCAAGCAATATCAAAGGTCTCTAGAAGCAAAAGCAAAAAAATTCTGTGCAAAATATGGCGTAAAGTATAAAATAATTGACTATATATGATTGCTGCTTTTAAAACAGAACAATCATAAGATGAGAATAGGTCAAATATAAAAAATATGTTTCACTTATTAAAAACAGCGGGCCTAAACACTATTATTAACCATAGAGAAACAGCATAATAGAATTTTTAGGAATTATTCTTTTTTGCTTTTGACTGCGAACCCAGACTAATTATTTTATTCCTAAGAACCGCGAAGTATACTGGTACATCGACTAGGAACAATATTCCAGCAGCAAGAAAACCGACTAGCGGATGCATATAGTACGCTATTGCTGACGCCAATATTGGTCCAAGGATCCATGTTATTGTTCTCATACTATGTATGCTCCCGAGAACAGTTCC
>JAUQYS020000324.1:0-2177 GCA_030587585.2 Candidatus Njordarchaeota archaeon | reverse complement strand
AATCTTTTGGAGAAAGAATTCGCAAGATACGTAGGAGTAAAATATGCGATTGCGGTTAGTAATGGGACTGACGCGCTTTTTCTTAGCTATTTGGCTTTGGGGATAACGTTTAGTTCAAAAGTAGTGACTACACCTCTTTCTTTCATCGCGACTGCCTCGACTATCGTACATGCGGGCGCAGTACCATTATTTTCAGATGTATGTGAGGATGGAAATCTAGATCCAGATGATATACTAAAATTGGATGATGATTACTCAGCGATAACAGTTGTGCATTTATTTGGTAAACCGGCTGCTATGGATGATTTCGTTAAGATCGCACGAGAAAAAGGTTGTTATCTAATAGAAGACGCAGCGCATGCACATGGTGCAACATACAATGGCAGAAAAATTGGTACATTTGGCGATGTTGCTACATTCAGTTTTTATCCAACCAAAATAATTGCTGCTGGTGGTTGGGGAGGTATCATTGTAACGAATGATGATTCTATAGCCGAAAAGCTAAGGCTTCTTCGAGCTCATGGAGAACTAAAAGTCTTGAAGGGAGTCCCAGGTGCGTACGAGTACGTAAGACTCGGATATAACATGCGCATGTCAGAATTTGAGGCCGCTGTAGCGTATTTTCAGTTGAAAGAGATAGATTCAATAATAAAAGCAAGGATAAGAGCAGCTAGGATTCTATCAGAGCTGCTACAAGATGTCCCAGGTGTGTCTTTACCTAAAGTAGAGAATTGCGCAAAACATGTTTTCTATATATACAGCATATTGATAGACCCCAAAAAGGTAGGATGGAATCGAGATGACTTTGTTAGAGCATTAAATGCGGAAGGAATTTGTGCAAGACGCGGATATCACATCCCTCTGCATAAGACTTCACTCTTTAGAAATATTAATGATGTGTCGGTCAATCATATGGCTAGAGTTGTTAAATACCCAGACTACAGAAGTCTTAATCTCAAAAAAGCAGAATCATTGGCAAAAAAAATGGTATGGTTGCCTATGTATCCAGAAATATCCGAAACAGAATTAGAGCTAGTAGCAAAAGCAATAAAGAAGCTAATACGGTGGAAGAGTAATAGTCTCATATAGAAGCATGCAGTCGACGTGTTTATTGTCAAAAGATATTTTTATCGCGGTGTCTCCCCCCAAGTTTGTCAAAAGACAAGATTACTTTACCCATACATCTGGAGCAATATTTTTATATTTGAAAAATTTAGTAAAAATATGGTATGCTTCATATGCTTGTATCTAATTTGGTGTGGGTTGTAGAGTATGGAATCAGAAGAAAAAGTACCTGAAAAATTGTCAATGGAAGGTCTTATCGAGAAGTATAAGCAAGCTAGAAAGTACAGGAGAATATATGCACTTAAAGCATTCTTTAAGATGAAGAGAGGATTCTTTGGTGTGGCGGTATTAGTAATGTTGTCTATGCTATCATTATTGTCACCTATTATAGCCCCGAACCCAAATGCATCAGTTCATGCACCTTTATCCAAGCCAGGGTGGATGAAAATTTTTGATCCGTATGCAGTTGACGACACGTTTATTGTTGATAACCATATAAGCTCCTCAGATGACTTGGGTACGAGTGAGGATATAGGTAAGATATATTACGAACACGAGATTTCTCCATCGAGCAAGTTTGAATTTGAAGGAGTGTTTTTCGATCCGAATGATGGTTATATGCAGAATGGTTCAGCTGTTATGAAAGTTCTGGATAATGTATCGGAACCCATTGAGTTATCAATTAGCGAATTGAATCAAACATTGCTAAGACTATCATATGAGTTCAAGTTTAGGTGGGACAAGGATGTAACACCATATGTGTCGTATCTTGCCTTTGCACATAAATTCGTGATAGACGTGCCCGCTATTTACAATAGGTCTTGGTCGATAGACCCCGATAAAACGGTAGAAGATGTTGTCTCTATACCAG
Source organism: Candidatus Njordarchaeota archaeon (assembly GCA_030587585.2). GTDB lineage: Archaea > Asgardarchaeota > Njordarchaeia > Njordarchaeales > Panguiarchaeaceae > Panguiarchaeum. Next base: position 241 of record JAUQYS020000324.1, on the reverse strand, counting down.
TTAATTTTACTTATAGCGTTTTAAGAGTGGATATACTGGGAGAAAGTAGCGATACTGAGATTCAGATAGTTTATATCACAAGTAGCGGCAAAGTGGTTCTGAATGAGACCTTGACTGAGAAGTTTCTAATTAAAACGAAGTTTCTGGTTAGCGATGGAGATAAAATCTATATTACGAACAAGAAGGAGAAAAGTGTCTCTGTGCGTGTTACTATAAAGCCCCAAGGAAGAGACATCTATCC
>JAUQYS020000235.1:0-4247 GCA_030587585.2 Candidatus Njordarchaeota archaeon | reverse complement strand
TGGATTGTTATTCCCCTAAGTGTAGCTATCGCCTTAAACATTCTATAAAGTTCACTATCAATTCCTCTAAGCGTCACTGACCCCATGTCATACACCTATTACTAGTAATACTATTATTACTTGTATTAAAGTATGCTATTTTTCGTTATATTGGCATAAAAATTTCTAATAACCTCAAGCAAATGATGTACTACTGCATCACCATAATGCCGAAAAGTTAATGAAAAACACCAAAGCCCAAAATACAGAGAATGTTCTTGCCTCATAACGTCAGTAGCTATGCGAATTGGAATCCTAAACTCGCCTCGAGGACTTCTAGGCATAATATGCTTAGGATAGGCAGCCTCCCTATAAACATCCTTCCGAGTCAACAGAAACCAAATAATCATCAGCAATCCTAGCAATGCCTAATAGAGGACGGATCACAAAACGTCAGTCAGGAAACAAATTCATTCTGAAAGGCTAAAACATATTATCTCTTTTTTCCTTATCCGGAAAAAGGTATGTGAAAACAAATGCATATATTTACAAAACAATACTGTTATAAGTTCGATACTTTCCAACGCGAGATAGCAATTATTAATCCTATAAGACTCAATATTAAAATAATCATGAATGATACTATTGTAGTATTTATGCCCATAACGCGAATAAGTCCGAGAGAAAACCCTATTATTCCCTCACCACCCATTATGCCGCTAACAGCCAAAATCCCAATATCTTCATAATGTGGACCTTTTTTGGTGGTGTAAATTCTTATTAGGCCCCCTATGATTATTGGTATTGCCAAAGAAAAGCCAAGGAACATTCCTATGCCGAAAGGCATTATGCTTATACTCACATTTTTTCGCGATTGGATTTTATATAGTATTATTTCGAACACAAAACCAAATATGAGACCCAAAATGAAATATGAAAGCTCTTTAAGACCATACAACATCTCTGCGACTAGTTTAGATTGAAAAGCCACGCCAGGAGCCAGAAATATGTAATTATAATAAGCACTTATCACTACATACATCGCTATTGGAGCTATGATTCCACCCGCTATACATGCAACCGCATCAACATATATTATATCTAATGGTCTTGTACCAATAATCTTTGCACTCTTAAAATCATGTCCAATATCACCAGCCACGGCTGAAACTATTGACACAAAAGCTACTAGCATTATTGCTTGTGATAAGCTTACCGAAAAACCTATAGCACTTAAGAAAAAAATGGTGAATAAACCAACCATTAATCCGAACTGCTCAAGAGGATCGATATTCGTTTCACCTGTTGTTTTTCCAGCTATTGCCGACATTACCCAAGAACCAATAATTCCCATAATAGCTACCAAAATATTCATCCCCAAGAGACACAAAGCAACGAAAGAAATAATTGACATCATTATCGGCATTTTAAGATACATTTTTGATCCACGAACATCAAAAAACTTTCTATATACTCTTCTCGACCCGGGCAGAGCTTTAGCTACGAAAAAAGCAAGACCAGCTCCAAAAACAATACCAATTCCTAAGCTCCGAACAATATCGATAAAATTTTTTATTCTAACTATCTGAAGTACCGGTATTAATACGGCCCATCCTATAACCGCTCCTAGAAACCACAACAAAGAACTGTTTTTTCCAATTATATAGCCCGCACCAACACCCACGAGAAGTGGAAAGACAAATACTGGCACAATAATTAGCCCAATACTGAAGCTCATATCGATAATACTCACATTCAGAATACCATTTAGCACGCTTGCATATATTGCTGCTATTAAGCCAAAAAATAATACTATTTCGGCTCTAACCCCTCCCTCCTCAGCCGCCAGAAGAGTTCTGGCACCAGCTTCGCCACTGGGAAATGGAAGATCTTCTTCGTCTATTGTAAGTCTTCTAACTGGTATGGATAATGATACTCCCAGCAATCCAGCTATAACCGATATTATTATCAGTTGAATAAGGCTCGGTGGATGCAGATCTATATTATGAATTTCATTAAGATACCAAAAAGCAGGAATTGTAAAAGATATTCCAGCAGCTATAAGACCGCCTATACTGCCACCAGCCTGCGCAACATTAGTTTCATGTATTGTATGTTTATTTTTTCTAAACAAATCAAGGATTTTTAGCCAGAAAAACGATATCACGACCGATAATATTATTGGCCATGGTAATGCTGATATCATCAACGCTATATATGTAGCTGATGCCCCTATAAATACTGAGATAATCAGTGCAATAAAAATAGAATACATAGATAAGCCGCGTTCACCGATTTCTTCGGAAGTTTTTCCTTCCACTACTGACCCCCCCTAAAAAGGATAAATCTATTAACACTACAATGATTAACATTCACATTTACTCATTTTTGTTATAGAGAATTTTAAATAATAATTTAGAAGATTCTATTATCGGCATGGTGATCTGAGTGATTTATCTTATTGAGGTATCAGTAAAATCAGAAAAAGATAACGATCTAAGACCTGTATATTTATTTTATAAGCCTCAGGAATCACCTGTAGAGCTACGCAGATCTATCGATAATATTTTATCAAAAATTCGAGAAAGAAAAGAAACCCCTATACATGATAGAATTCTTCTAGCCAAAGAGCTCAACGTTTTTTTTGACAGGATAAAAATTTTGATGCTTGGGATACCTTTTGAGCCTCAAAAATTAGAGGGAACGGGAATTCAAGTACTTGTTTTTCGGCTTCCGAAGGTCATACCAGATCATGAGGTCCATATATTGGCTATTGCTGACTCTGAGGATTCACCTATTGCGGTAAGAAAGGTTATTAAGGGCATACTTAAGGACAACAAAAACAAAATAATTCGTTTGATGGAGCTTTCACAGACAAAGGAATCAGAAGAATCATACAACGAAATATTGGATATTTATAGTGAGATTGATTTTAAAACAAGCGAGGCTTTAAGAACTAAAATTAGAAAAATTAGGTGGGCTGAAAAGGCGGGGTTTCCAGCAGCTATTTTGGGAACTCTATTTGGCTTGACCGTCTTGTTCATCCTTACGGGATTAGTATTGTGGCTTGATTCGATATATCATTACTTAACTCGGGATGCTGCCATAATTTTGGGGCTTGGTATTATATTGGCTACTAGCTTCTTTACTGGCTATATTACTGGCTGGGCAAAATGGATAAGACTTAGCTCTGCCTTAGTTAGCCTAATTGGAGGTTCCATAATGATGCTGACACTTTTCAATTCATACATAACTGCAGCGTACTATACGCTTAATCTTAGTACATTTACATTTGGACTTGTAATAGCCATAATATTAGTATCAATGATACTCTTCATATATTTCGTATCATTCATTTTTGGTTATTATCTCGTAGAAACAAAATGCCTTGTCCCGCCCAAAATAAGAATCCTATCAGAAGAAAAAGCGAAAATCAGCTTTATCCAAAAACTAAAAACCAGGCTTAAAGGCCTCACATAATTCACTTTTTTTACAGATATCCAGACAGTATTGATATAGCCAAAAATACATCCAAGATCATATTAATAAATATTATTTTGTCTCCCCTTATTTTTCTCCATATATTCTGTGCCGGTTCAATAAAGCCAAACCGTAGATGTTTGAAGCGTAGAACTATCCAGAATACTATACTTATCAGCAATCCGTATAATCCAAATAATGTGCCCAAAATACTCGAGATAGGTAAAATTATTATAAGATAATCATACCTCTTATCGGATATGGCCAGTAGACTCAATAATACTATGATCATTGTTAATCCTATTTTAATACTCACAACTACGTTTAGGGTTGTTAAACCATTAAGCAACAACAAGATAATACTCGGAGCGAATATTATCAACACTACTTCTCTTATTATCCCAAAAACAGTGTCAGGTCTTACATCTTTCGTAAAGATAATACTTGAAGCTATTTCCGACGAAACAACCACGGACATTCCCAACAGTAAAAATGGGCTAAGAATCATGTTAAACACCCTCTACTCAACATATGCGGGGGGAGGAATAAATCTCAGCGCAATAGAAGATACAACCGACGACAGCAATATAATTAAAACTATAACGGTATATATCTCTATCGGCAATATCCCCATTCTTAAGCCAAACATAGCGGCAATAATACCAAATGTAAGCCTAAAATTAAAAATAAACCCTGCGCATCTCCCCACCTCTTTTCCATATTTTTTCTTAAATATTATGCTTGTAAAGATAAATGCACATACATAAGCTATAACTCCAAATACAATT
>JAUQYS020000225.1:0-2090 GCA_030587585.2 Candidatus Njordarchaeota archaeon | reverse complement strand
ATCGAGAAAACATTGAGAGAATATCAGTTAAAAGTTGAGAGGATAAAATTTCCAGCAAACTACGACACAGAATTTTTGGGTTTTAAGTCAATAAAGAAATGGACTGTTAGAATGGCCAGATTAGAGATAATATATCCAAGCGAAGATAAACTTAGAAGAGTAGGCCTAGATACCGTCCTAGCTGATTTTTCTATTGATCCCTTATCCATAGTACAACGAAGCTTTAGTACCCCTAAAGATGGTATCGAAGCGGAGATAATATCCATTGCTGATTGCTATGATCCTCGAGCATATAGCGAAACAGTAAAAGGAAAAATAGTGCTTATAGATGGTGATGCAGATAAAGCTAGGCCTATAGCAGTGGAGAAATATGGAGCATGTGGAATAGTTACTGATATGTCTAGATCAAAATTGATGAGAGAAGATTCTGAGTTGCAGAATGCAAGAGTCTATCAATCCTTCTGGTGTTTTGGGGGAGAGAAGAACGTATTCGGTTTTGTTATAACGCCGAGGCAAGGTATGGCGCTAAGAAAATTATTAGATGAAGACAAGGTTATAGTAAGAGCATACGTTGACTCAGATTTTGTTGATGATACATTCTCTGTTGTCTCTGGATTAATAGAAGGAAAAAAAGAAGACGAGGAAATCTGGGTTACATCACATTTAGATCATCCCATGCCATGTGCAGAGGACAATGCGTCGGGTGTCGGCGTATCTCTCGAAGTAGCTAGAGTCCTTAAATTCCTTGTTGATAATGGAAAAATACCAAAATTTGAGAGAGGAATACGCTTTTTGTATATGTCCGAATTTATGGGTACAGCCGCTTATGTTTCGTATAGATATGAAGATATTAAAAGTGGAAAAGTATTGGGGGCATTGAATTTGGATATGGTTGGAGCTGACGAGAAATATGGCGGGTCACTCCTAATAATAGAGCCACCATATGACTCTGCCTCATATGTAGCGCCCCTTATGCGGTGGCTTGTGAACTATCTTATTTCTACAGACCCAAATTTTGCTGGAGCAGAAGATGTTCCATTATTTAGGTGGGGAATATCTAAGTTCTCTGCGGGAAGTGATTACTACATTTTGACAGACCCAATAATTGGCGTTAGTACCGTTGCTCTTAATCGATGGCCATATAAGTACCATCATACAAATCTGGATACTCTTGACAAAATAAGCTGTGAGAGTATTAGAAGAGTCGGTATGCTAGCATCAATGTTTCTCGGTATTTTAGCTACAATCAACTCCGAAAGTGTTGATTGGCTTGCAGAAATAACCAAAAAATATTATCTAGATCTTTTGTATTCTCTTATGCTGGAAGCTTGGACAAGAGTACTTGGAAACTTTAAAATGAAGTTATTTAAGGAAGAAAAATATTTTAACCAGGAAACTTTTTCTCGCGCTATTGGTCTTCTAAATCTAATATCGAACGCCGGAAAAAAAGCGCTTATTTTATTGAGAAAGCATCTTGGTGAGTGGTGGGACTATGAGCGAGATCTTCAAGAAATAGAGAGAGAGTCCATCAACATGTTGAAAAAAATAAAGGATATTTTTGGTCTATATGCGCGGATAGAAACAAATGTTCTTAGGATTGATACTAAGTATGCTGAGATAGTACCAAGAAGAACAGGAAAACTATTTGACTTGGAAGGACAACTTGCGCCGCTTACATATGATAAGATAAGGCAATGGTGGAGCATTAAGGATATGATACCGAAAGTGAAGTACTATCCGATAATAGACATAGTATTGTTTAAGGCGGACGGCAAAAAAACCTTGGAGCGAATAATAAGGGAAATATACTATGAGTTTGGGATTTTTGCTCCAGATGGAATATATGAATTATTCAAATTTTTTGAGAAAATAGGCCTAGTAGAACTTGTATAGGAATTTAGCATAATTAAAAAATGTATATCTTATTTTATTTTGTTAGGCGATAGTAGTTGGATCTTAAAGAAATATATTCATATTATAGGCAGCCGTTAGTTAGAAAGGAAATTATAGAATATTCTAGGCATAGATGGATAGCATTGTATACGGTCAAAGATGATTCAAGTTTCTTTCTTAGGTATTGGAGCCGTGCT
>JAUQYS020000218.1:0-3899 GCA_030587585.2 Candidatus Njordarchaeota archaeon | reverse complement strand
TTTAAAGGTATTATTTAAATTTAACGTAATTGCGTATTTCCGTAGTATTACTAAAATTCGAAAAAAAGAAAAATATAAGAATACTTGGTAGAGCAAGATGATATGGTCTGGTAAAGATGTCGCTAGGTTCATAGAGGTTGTTAGTGATAGACAAATACAACCTAATGGTGTGGATTTGACTATTGGAGAAATTTTTATTTTTGAGAGTAGAGGTGTACTTAGTGAAAATAAGGTTCTTCCAGCTATGAGACGGGTAGAACCAGATAATGATGGATATTACACTCTTGAACAAGGTTGTTATCTAGTTAGATATAGAGAAATTGTGCAGATACCCAAAAATGCTATAGGGTTGGTTTTTCCAAGATCCTCTCTTCAAAGAATGGGGGCTATGATATATACATCTGTTTGGGATAGCGGATATAGGGGACGCGGTGTTGGGCTTTTGGCTGTTTTAAATGAGAATGGCATAAAAATTCATAAGGACGCAAGGATATGTCAGATAATCTTTATTACGGCTAAATCATCTAGACTTTACAGCGGCGAATATTACTTAGAAGGCATCAAGCAAGATACTTAAAAATTTTTCCTTGTTTGGGTTCTGAAAATATTTTGTTTAGTAACGTAGGTGAGAAAAGAGTTTGGAATAGGTCTTGTGGATGAGAATAAAGATAATGAAGATCATAATCTCTTTTTTTTAGATCATCCATAGCTTTAGCGATGTATTCTAGCGTGAATTGATACAAATCATATAATGATAGCTTTGTATAAATTTTTTTGAGTTTGCTTGCAAAAAAGTGATTCATCGTAATATAATAAAAATTTCTTCTATCAGCGATATAAGAGTCCGAGATCATTAGAGCGGGCCTTGATGTAGGGTAGTAAAACTCTACGTCTAAGGACTTTATCAACTTTGAGGATAAACAGAATATTGATACATCATAATGTTCTTCGAGAATATCATATATCTTTTCTCTTGTCTTGAACTTGGTAAATATTTGGTCCATCTCGGTTTGGCTTAGATCGGCGAAGCACTCTTCATAGTATACTGCAGGATCCTTATCAGTAAGGACACCTATAGGTGTTATGAAGAATATTTTAAAGTCCTTTATAGAAGACTTCAATAGGCTGTAAACTCGGGGGAGTTTTGTATACATCTCCGAAAAGATGCTAAATGCTGTTCTTGGGGTATAATTACCCTCTCTTCGTAGTTCACCTAATATGTCATAAATATTATCGTATGGACTTCTGATGGCGCTAATATATATGTCCGAAATTCTTTTTATGCATGGTCCTTCGATAAATATCAAAAACACTGTCATTCCCACATATTACACTACTATTGATCTTCGTTCATAAAAGTACTCTCTTCTAAGCTTTTTAACTTTTGATGTTACGGAAAACCATATAAGAAAAATATTCAGAAAATGTGCTATGCCCGCATAGGGAACATTCTTAAACCACCATATCCTTTCTATGGCTGGAATACAAAGATATACAGCATTTCTAGTATATCTAGTTACAGTTTCTCGGAAAAGAGAATCATAAAAGCTTCGTGGATTTTCTGCAAGCCGTGGGAAAGAATGGGGGTATCGTGGTGGGCAAATTATGGAAACACTTATCTTTTTATGTTTTCCGCATGGAGCATCGAAAAGTGAAAAACAATTAACATCAACAAAAAATACGCCGCGGTCTCGGTATCTAAGATTGCTAAACGGTATTTTTGGATTGAATCGTTTCCAAATATTAAATACACGGATTTCTTCCTCAACACGTTTAGGGTTACTAGTTGGGTGGGAGCCTATGCTTAGAAGAGGAATATCCTCAGAGAAGTTCCAGAATCCACATTTTTTAATTTTCAGTATTATCTCTCTTCTGCTAAGGAGATCTCTTCGTGTCATTTTTGTTCGGTTCTTTTAGTTTTTGGTAAGGATATATGAAACACAGCTGGCTCGCCACATAAGTCGCATTTTGTTGTTTTCGTCGCGGGTTTCTTCGGCCAAGCCTGCCAACGGTGTTTAGATGCTGTAGTAAGACTTCTTAAACATCTTTCGCAAATGAATATGCCCCTTCCACTCGGAATAATAAGATAATCCGCGGGCCTCAGTTCGCAGATTTGGCAGATATGATCCTGCTTGAATATGGTTTTGGATATAACAAAATTGGAATTTATGTAACCTTCCAAACATAGCAAATCTAAACAGTCGGCACAAACCCTTATGGGTTCCTTTAGTGTTTTTTTCGTCTGTATAATTATCCTACTCATTTTTGATCATGCGGTTTTTATCTTTTAAGAGTCATAAAAGTATTATAAAAATTGGGATTTTTTGTGTCAATTGATCTAGGAGACCTATTGCTATTACCTAACAAGGCGATTTATCTAAGAAGTATAAATGCTATTGCATTCTCCGATGTTCATATCGGCGTGGAATATGCTATGGCCCAACAAGGATTATTTATTCCCCCGATCCAATATAGAAGAATAAGAAACACTATAGAAACAGCAATACGAGAATATAAACCTAAGAAAATAGTAATAGTAGGAGATCTTAAACATACTTTTTCGGCCAGAACACCACAAGAACACAAAGAAGTAATAGACATGCTCGATTTTCTCAAAAGCTTAAATATCGATGTAATTTTGGTTAGGGGGAATCACGATAACTTCATAAGAGGGCTCTTAGAAAGATATGATTTCACAATTACCAATGTTATTGAAATAGGAAAATATATCTTCTTACATGGACATAAAGATTTTTTGGGCGACACGAAGAAAGAGAACAAAATGATAATTATTGGACATATTCATCCAACAGTATCGATTTCAGATGGCTTAATGAGAGCGAAATTGCCAGCGTTTTTCGTAACGGACGATATGATTGTTCTACACGCAATGACGCCATTATTATCTGGTTTTGATATAATCTCTGGAACACTGATAGAAGACGAATATAAGTCGCCCCTATTGGGCGATATGAAAGAATACTCCCTCTACGCTGTAATTGATGGCAAAAAAATAATTAATTTTGGTGATATAGGAGACTTTATTAAAGCCCATACGGGGCTTCTAGAAAATAAAAAGCAAAAATGAAAAAGAAGAATTTTAAATTATCGTCTTTATTCCACCGACTATTTTATTATTTTTTGATATTATTAATAGTGGCGTCTATTATTAGTTTGGGTTATGTAGGCGGTATTGTAGATGTCTGGTATTGAGCTTGTTAGAACTGTTGAGAGAATAAAGAATTTGGCCTTAAATAGGGAGGAAAGATTGAAGGCTATTATGAGTCTGAATAATTTTGAGACAACGATAATAGAGCCGAATATCAAATCGATTTTGTTAGCACTTACAGAGCTTGCGAAACGCGTTGAGGCTGGAAATGCAAAAGAAACAGAGTTTTTTGGTGTTCTTCTTATACAAATCTCGAAGATTTCTAGGATGATTCACAAACATATTAGAAAGATATTTGATGTAGTGAAGTTGATAATAGAGAATTTCCCCAAGACATTGGAAGGGTTTGGTCTTATCGCTACTTTGGTTGCCTTAAAAAATTTTGTATCCTATGAGCCAGACATAGTTTTTGATCAGGTTGTTAAGAAATTAATAATGCGGTCTATGGACTCGGGAATTAGTGAGGTAATGTTTCATGCATTAGATGTTTTGTTTACAGCTTTGTGGGTGGTTCCTTGGGCTCTAAATGAATATCTCGATATAATAAAGCCTATAATCGATAACTTAAAACATCCTCTGTATGATCGTCTGTTTAAGTATCTAAGCATTATTGGTAGGAAGAATTTTTATTCTCTGAGGCCGATTATCAATGCAATACTTGAAAGATATACTGACGTTGCTAATATTCCAGAAAGCACACTATTCTTTATTGCTAGCTTAACGATCCCTA
>JAUQYS020000205.1:0-10782 GCA_030587585.2 Candidatus Njordarchaeota archaeon | reverse complement strand
AGTTTTTTCTTAACCACTTCGAGCGCCTCTCTTGCGTGTTGGAATGCATATTTTTCTTCTCCCCCTCGCTCATGATCGCATCGAAGTACTCCGCAAGAGTAAATAGGCTATGATACGTAATTGTTCTCCTAAGAGCCAAACCCCCCTCCGACCTGTCGTATTTTTGGAAGCATGGCTTTCCATCCACCACACTTATCATTTCTCCCCCATATATTGGCAACAAGTTCCATCCAACCCATTCATACCCCATAATGTCCGTCTGCTTTCCTGTTCTCTCCATCATTAGTTCTAGGCTTGCCTTCGTAACTGGGTTTTTGTAGTAGAATGATATGTATCCCTCCCCCTCCCCTGTTTTTGTCATTTTTATTTGTGCCAATGTTTTCTCCCCCTTCTTGTTTTTCTCTTTGATCAGTACCTCGTTTTCGTTCTGAGTTATCTCTATTTGGGACAGTATTGCTCCCGAAAGGACTTTTTCGGCCTCTTCTATTGTTTCCCTACTCACCTCCCCGCTAGCCAGCTCCTCCATTATCTTCTCCACCATCAGCGTGGCCTTTGTAAGTAGCATTATATGTTCCAACACTATGCTGTCGTCGTTATTTATTGCGTCGAGTAGTCTAGATGCAGCATACCTCGCGTCTCTACACTCTTCCCCGTCGGCCATTATAGTCTCGAGTATTCCTCTTAGCTCATTCAGTTTTTTCTTTGTGTCCCCTGTGATTATTTCGTCTACGAGCTTCTTAATCTTTTCTCTGTTCTTCTCTTTGGTTGTTCTTATGAGTGTTATAGTTTCCTCGGCTATCCATATTTGGTGTGCGTTTGCATATGCATGGGATGCTGTGAATGTTATTGCTGGCGAGGACTTGGATTCTACAATGTTGCCTAGTGCTTTTCCGAGTAGAGTCCTGCTTATTCTGGCCTCATTTCCTTCTAGGAATTTTGTTAGTCCATTTTTAAGTTCTGTCAGCATCGCTGCCGTTTTCTTTTTGAAGTTCCTAAATGTTGATTCCCGTCTAATTATTTCTTCTAGTCCTAGTTCCCTCGCTATGTTTAGTATTACTGCTTCCTCTCCCTTGATTTTGTCTCTATCTCCTGTTAGGTAGCTGTGTATATTTGTGTAGTGTTTCTCCAGTTTTTCCAGGAATTTTTCGAAGGATCCTTCATATTCTTGGGCCACCTCCCCCCTCAGTTCCTCGCCCAACATACTCCTTATGAACCATGCCGGGTTGAATGCTTTTCCCATGGGTATTGCTGTTGAGAGTGCGGAGAATAGAGATAAGTAATCTGAGAGAGCATCCCTCGATATTGATATTGAGAGCATATTTTCCCCATTCTCCATTTTCATTTTATATATGCCTGACACACCAGCAAGTATACTGAGCACACTATCTCTCATAAAACGCCTCATTCGCCCCAATCTTTCCTCTAATAAATCCATCGCAAAACCGCCAATGGCCTTTATCATCGCAAGCTTATATATAGTTCTCTTCACACTAAAAATAGAGCAGAAAATCCTCACAACATCCAACATTATTTCTCTAGTGGTAGACCCATCAAGCTTATTTAGAAATTCCTCGTACCTCCCAATAATATTTTGGACATCTTCTACCGGGTCTGGAGGACTTGAGGGCTCCACGCAGAGAATATGGAGCAGGCCAAGAAGCTTCTCCTGAATCTTTGTCTTTATCTTCTCTTTTTCATCCCCAGACAACCCGTCCAGTGTATTAGAGATACCGTCCTTCACCAAGTACAAGTAATACAATATTGTTGACTTCGCCCCCTTGCTACCAATAATCTCCTTCAGGGAATCCATACCAGAACTACTGCTGAGAATTTCCGAGGCAACTGGACCTAAAAAAACACTCCTAATTAAATCCCCAACCCAATGCCTAACTCTAAGCTCATTTACACTCGAAACACAATTCCAATTTGCAAAAAGCTTATCCATAACCTTCTCATATAGCCGCCAACAATCATCATTATAACTAATAATGTCTGGAAGTTATGCCTAAACTTAAAACTCAGGAGGAAATAAACTTATAGTAATAATATCCATTAAAACAAAGATTATAAATAACCATGCGAAAGAAATGATATAATGGTCCCGGGGGAGGGATTTGAACCCTCGACCTACCGGTGTCTGCGTTTAAATGCCAATGTCTGAGCGGCGGCTACATGCTGCCGCTCGGGGGAGCCTACCCCCTGGCTACAGCCGGCCGCTCTAATCCAAGCTGAGCTACCCCGGGTTATTTTTGATGTATAATCGTTTATTTATATTTTACTGCAGTGATGTTTCTCATACTATTATTCTATTTCTTTTCGGGTTTTTAAATATTTCTGTTATAGTATGTTTTGCTTATGTGATTTGGGTTGTTTTGCCTTTGTTTTTATATTTCTTCCTGAGCTGTTTGGAAATTTTTATGCAGTATAAAGAGAAGGGTTTCTGTTATTGGTGGTTTTTGTTTGTGCGATTATGGCTGTTCTGCCTATTATTTTTATGTAGTTTGCTTGGATTTTTTTTGCTAATTCTTGTGCTATTTTTTTGGCGTCTTGTTTGGTTGGTGCTATGTTTTTTAGTATTTTGATTTTTATTGCTCCTCCCCGTTTTTTGAGGAGATGATTGGCTGTCGTTATTATTTGGTTATGGATTCCTTGTTTTCCTATTCTTATGTCTGGTTGGTCGTGTCTTCGTTTGTTTAGGTATTTTTTAATGTTGTTCATTTAGAAGCCCCATTCTTCGGTTCCGGCTGAGAATTGAGCTTTGTCTATTAGTGTTTTTATTCGGGGGTGTTCGTTTGCTAGTTGTTGTGCTATGAATGAGATATTCATTCCTCTTACTCCGAAGAATACTATTACGAATTCGTCGGTTACTATGTGGATGACTGCTGTGCCTCGGTCGGCTATTACTACTGAGAAGAAGGGATTTCCTAGGTTTAATCTTGTTTCTGAGCATAGTTCTTTTATGGCTGGTATTAGTTTTCCTAATATTCCTCCGCTTAGCTCTATTTCTCCTACGGGCCCCACATTGGCTACATTGCTTGGTTTTGCATATTTCATTACGACTAGGTCTGTCCTTACGTCCACTAATACTGCTCCTAAAGCGTATCCATCTGCGTTGCATATGCCTTTTAGAATTTGTTCTATCTCGGCTCGTGCTGTTCTGGCGTCTTCTGACATTTTGGATACCTGCATATAGTTGGCGTTTTCATGCAAAATATTAAATATATCTTATTTATAATATTTGTTAAATATGTTGACGAAACATATCTATCAGTTTTTTTTCTATGTGATTTTGAGGTTGTTTATTTTTATTATTCCTAGTGTTTCGGGGTAGTATTGAGAGAATAAGATTCTTGCTAGTATCATTCCGTGTCGAATTTTTTCAAAAATTAGGCATGTGTCTATGAAGTATTGTATTAGATTCCAGTATGCGGGGATATATTTTCTTTTTTGCCAGAATGGCGAATAGATATTTTGAAGTGTGCTTCTAACTTGGTTAATTATTGTTATTAGGATATTTTTGTTGGTGTTGACTGTTTTTTTTAGAAACACGAAAAATGCTATTATGTTGTCTATAAGTTTTTTTATGTTTTCTTTTTCAGGTTTGGGTTCCTCAATAATTGCATGAACTTCGCCTATAAAGATATTTGGGAGGGAATCGATCACAAAAAATAGATAATCTGTCGATGAGTTTTTGATTGTTTCTGTAATTGCTTCCTGTATATTCTTCCAGCTAATAGGGATATAAACGTTAAATCTGTCTAGGCACTGTTTGGGTATCATATTGGATCTGCATATGCTCTCTATATCTTGTTTGTTTAGTGTTCGATCGGCATCAAAGTATATTACTTCACCATTAAGGTAGTCGTATAGAAATCGTAAAGATAGGTATGTTGATAATAAAGTTTTTCCAGAGCCAGAAGCACCACAAATATGTAAGATTTGCCCAAGATGGATTCCGCCATAATTATCAAAAAATAAGCCGCTTTGGAAAGAGAGAGAGCGTTGTATGCTCTGCACAGGTATCACATCTAATCCAAGTATCACATGAGCTTCTTGGACATATATGGCCCTTCAAGTCTGTATCCAAATTTTCGGTAGTATTCTCGGACTCCAATACCACTAATAATAAGCATTTTTTTTGCGTCGAATTCCTCAAGAGCAATTTTTTCAGCTTCTAACAGAAGTCTTCTACCATATCCCTTATGTTGGTAGCCTTGCACATCTTTTTTGCCTAGTGGTACCAATGTGCCATAAACATGTAGCTCGCGGATTATTGTTGTATTCTGGTCGATTTCTGGCCTATGCGCTTTATCCGAGGGCTTTCTTAGTCTAAGTATACCTATTACGACATCGTTTATAATATCTTCGAGGGAAAGAAAAATTTCTACGCCTTCTGAGGCAACATACTGGCGTTTAATAAGCTTGATGTTTTCTGGTTTGGGCTCATATTTGCTCTTTAGTATTCTATGTCCTATTTCTCTACAACGTATACATCTGCATCTCCATCCATGTTTTTTCATGTATTTTTGAACTAGCTGTCGCAAATTACCGCTTTTATATCCGGCCTCGACGAGATATGTGGGTATATCTCGTTGCAATCGTTGTATTCGTATCCATGGCGGAACAAGCTTCTTTACCCTAGCTAACATATCTATGAGTGTTTCCTCATCGTAGGGCACATATCTACCTTTTATCCACAATTCATAGAGCTTTGTGCCTTTTACAACCGCTGTCGGGTATATTTTGAGCATATCGGGCCTAAAATCTGGATTGTCAAAAAGCTCCAAGAAATCCATGTAATCCCTTTCGGGGTCTGGATCGGGTGGTAGATTAGGCATCATATGGGCAACGATTTTAAAACCAGAATCCTTGGCTATTCTAAAAGCTTTTATTGTTGCATCCACATCATGTCCTCTCTCAATATACTCAAGGACGTGATTTCTTAAGCTTTGTACTCCTATCTCTATTCTAGTTGCGCCATATCTTAGAGCATCATCCAAGTGTTTTTCGAAACAATAGTCGGGACGGGTTTCGATGGTGAGCTCAACAAGTCTTCTTTTAGAGCTTTCCAATTTTTTCTGTAGATCATCTAAAGAATGATTAGGGTACCTTTCACCAAGAATCCCCTCATATAATCCCTTAACAAACTCATCGCGAAATTCTTTCGGAAGATAGAGAAATGTGCCACCCATAATTATTAGACTTATTTTGTCGGTATAGTGTCCTAATTTTTCAAGCTGACGTACTCGATGGGTCACCTGTAAAAAAGGATCAAAATTTAATTCCGCAGCTCTTCTTGCTGCGGGCTCATGTCCCGAATATGATTGGGGGCTTGGTGATGGGTTTTTTATTCCGCCTGGGCAATATATGCATTTGCCGGGGCAGGGAGCAGGCTTGGTAAATGCTGAGACAACAATGATTCCAGAAATACTTCGGACGGGTTTAGACACAATCCTTATGTGGAGATTGTTGATCTGGCGGAGACGAGATATGATTTCGTGGTTGCGTGGTATAAGTTTGAGACCATATTTTTTTGCTACTTCCATTTTTATTTTACTGAGTGTAATGGGATCTATTGTATCGATGTTTTTTATTTCTTGTACTATCATATCTATAACTTTTTCTCTATAAGCCTCAGAAATGTTGATCCCCTATTCACAAAAATTCTTAATTGTAAAAAGAAGATTTAGAGGTTTAAAAGATAGTATTTTTCTTGGGATAGTTTTTGTTCTATCCTAGTGGTGGTACCCATCCATGTGGTTTATTCTTTTTTTGTCGCTCTTGGTCCCATTCATATAATATCTTAACAGCTTCAGAAGCCACCTTTGCGGCTTCTTTTTCGCCCTTCTTTTCAAATTCACCAGTCTCCCTATTCGCAAAAACAGCGTTAATAGCTCCAGCTCGTGCACCGAAGATATGAGATATGGTAAAAAGCGTGGCACATTCCATCTCGAAATTCAAAACTCCTAAGCCTTTTAGTTGTTCAATCAAGCCTTTCTTAAAGGGAGGAAGAAAACTATTTATAGGTCTCTCTTGTCCGCAATAAAACGAATCTGTTGAAGCAACTATGCCGACATGATATTTATATCCTAGTGTTTCGCATGCTTTTATGAGAGCCATAGTTACATCTAACGACGCGACAGCTGGATATTCGATGGGAGCGTAAGCACGAGAAGCACCATCAAATCTAACAGCCGCGTAGTTTATTATAAGGTCACCAACCTCTATGTTTGAATGAAGAGCTCCAGTCGATCCAACACGGATAAATGTGTCGCAATTAGCGTATAGAAGCTCTATTATGGCTATCTCAGTAGCAGGCCCACCAATACCCGTGGAGAGCGTGGCTATAGGGGCTCCTTTATATATTCCTTTGAAGCTTCTGTACTGCCGATAAAATGCGACTTCTTCTGATGTATCCCATATGCTAGCTATAAGTTCGGTGCGTTTTGGGTCTCCTGGAAGCAGAACATATCTCGGGATCTGATTTGGGGATATTTTTATGTGATATAGTTTGCCTTCAAAAACAGGTTTATCCGCGAGACTGGTTTTCATGTTGCTCACCATTAATTTGATTAGTGAATTTTGCTTAAATCTACGCGGATTATGTCGCCTCGGGGTTTTGTTTCTTTGAAAATTACGCCTTGGTATTTATAGATTTTAACATCATGCCACTTCCAACATTCTCGGGGGAGTCCTGATTTAAGACATAAATGCTCTAAAAATGTTACTTCGTCCCAGTTATACTCGACAGGTACTTGAGGTAGTAGGGTGCCGCCAAAACCATGCCACTCTAAAAGTAGGCCATCTTTTCCGATTTCGATTTTTTTTGGATATTCTGATGGGTCTCTAACATTTATTATTTGAGGTGGAGTAAGAACAGTAACTTCGACAATAATTTCGTCGAGTTCATAGTCCGCCACAGGGTGAAACCTAGGGTCCCTTGTTGCGGCAGCTATTGCTGAATCTATGACGGCCTCTACTAGGGGAAGGTGAGGTATAATATATCCTATGCATCCTCTCAGTTCCTCCTCATTGTTTATGACTTTGTTAAGAGTAACAAAAACTCCTGCTTTTTCTCGTAGTACATCGGGTGTTTTTTCTGGGGGACTTATTTTTATTCCATTTTTTGTGTACGACTCGATGGTTTGTCTGGCTAGCCTAACAAGAAATATGCCCATTTCATCAGTAATATCTTCCAATTTGAGCATGAATAATCCCCAACCTTTTAAATCTAGAATCTTAGGATAATTAATAAACAATAAAATAAAAAAATCGGTAAAATCACATGGTTTTTGGTGCTCAGCAATGGTAAAATATCATTCGCCGAGAAGAGGGTCTCTTGGTTTTAGGAGAAAGAGAGCTAGGAGGATGTATCCACGCATTTATACATGGCCAAAAGTAGATGAAGTTCGTCTTCTTGGTTTTCCAGCATATAAAGTCGGTATGATATCGGTTCACGAGAGAAACATACTTGTTCATAAGAGAGCCATGTGGTATGGGATCGAAAGAACTATCGCAGCGACAATCCTAGAAGCGCCGCCAATAAGGATACTAGGTATTCGTGGATATAAAGCAGATCTAGACGGCTTGAGAAGTGTGATCGAAGTATGGACACCTTACTATAGTAAGTTTGAGAGAAAATACCTTCAAAGAAAACTACAGCTACCCAAGAAGAACATAGAAGAGTTATCAGAGGCAGTAGAAGATAGATTGAAAAAAATGAACGATATGGTAGATTCGGGATACCTTCGTGAGATAAGAGTGATTGTGAGAACAAGTCCAGAGTTAACTACCATAGGAAAAAAGAAGCCAGAGTTATTAGAAATAGGAATCGGTGGAGAAACTAGGGAAGCTTTAAAGTGGGCAGCGAATAACTTAGGAAAGTTTGTAAGGGCGACTGATGTAGTTGAGTCAGGTATGTTTGTGGACGTTATCGGAGTTACCAAGGGAAAGGGCTTTCAGGGAGTCGCTAGGAGATTTGGCATCAAGCTTCTACCTCGAAAATCTAAGAAGGGGTATAGGCGGTTGGGTTCTTTGGGGCCGTGGACACCGGGAAGAATAATGTGGACTGTTCCAAGGCCTGGACAACTTGGTGTTTTTAGAAGAACAGAATATAACAAACAAGTTATGCTTGTAGTACCATCGGTGTACTCCATAGAATACAAGTTTGATGGATCAGAAGATGAGCCATATATGGTGCAGCTAAGAGAAAAAATGACAGTAAAAACTACTGATGAAAGTGGCGAAGAGAAGCAGGTCAGTGTTAGTAATTTGGCAGAGGATCTGAATCCTAGGGGAGGATGGCCTCATTATGGTGTAGTAAGAAATGACACTATAGTTATTAGAGGTAGTTGTATGGGGACGCCAAAGAGAATGGTAGTTCTGAGGCGGCCAGTAAGAACACGAGTGTTGAAAAAAGAAGTTGAACTTAAGGCTTTTTATTACGGGAAAGAAAAGGTTCTTGATTCTGATAAAATCGGGCTAATTTTCAAAGCCATTGAGGTGTGAAAAAAATGAAAAAAGTGGGAGTCTATAGCTTGGATGGCCAGAAAGTGGATGAGATATTGTTACCAAATATTTTTGAATCTCCTGTAAGACCTGACATAATAAGAAGAGCATTTTTAGCGGCTATGAGCAAGAAATTTACCCCTTATGGAAAGTCGCCCATAGCTGGACATACGGCAGTTGCTTGGAGCGTTGGTAAGGGATACGATATTGCTAGAATTAGGAGGATAGATGGTTTTGGAAAAGCAGCTATGGCTGGAAATGTTGTTGAGGGGCTGAGAATTAGAGCTCCTAGGCCATATAAAAGATTGATAAGGTTTATAAACAAGAAAGAAAAACTAAGAGCGTTAGAATCAGCAATAGCTGCTGTGTCAGATCATGTGTTGGTTCAATTTAGAGGCCATAGAATAGACGGAGTGCGTGAAGTACCTATTGTTGTTGTAGATGATTTCGAAGAGATAAAAAAGACTAAGGATGTCTTAAACGTCCTCCTGAGTTTAGGATTGTCGGAAGAGCTAAAGAGATTAAAACAGGGTAGAAGAATTCGGGCTGGGAAAGGAAAAAGAAGGGGTCGGCGATACAAACGAAAGAAGGGGCCTCTAATAATAGTGTCATCTTCCGACAAACCGATAATACTAGCCGCTAGAAACATTGAAGGAGTCGATGTTAAGCCCGTAGATAGGTTGTCTATACTACATTTGGCGCCTGGCGGTTGGCCCGCTAGATTAACAATATGGACCAAGAGCTCAATTAGTATGATTCAAGAATTAATTGAAGAAAAATGGAAGAAGCTTAGAAGAAGGTGAAAAATATGGCGAGGAGAAAGAAAATATTAAAACCAAAACAGAAAAATGAAATATTAGATTTAACTAGGGTTATTGTGCGAGCTATAGTCTCTGAAAAAGCGATTGATCTTATTCAGAGAGAGAATAAATTGACCTTTATAGTAGATCGAAGAGCAAATAGACCGCTAATCAGGAGGGCCGTAGAGGAGCTTTTTGATGTCAGGGTAGAAAAAATTTGGACAATGATAACACCGAAGGGCGAGAAAAAAGCAATAATAAAATTAAAACCGGAGTATTCTGCATTTGATGTAGCATCTCAATTGGGGGTCTTATAGGTACTGTTTGAGAATCTCGCTTATTTTTACATTTTGTATAGTGGTGTTATTCCAAGCAGACTCAATGCTTTGGCAATTACGCGTCTAAATATAAATACCAATGCTAATCGTCCGCTTTTTATATTTTCTGGCGCTTTAAGCACTGGGTGTTTTTGGTAGAACCTATTGAACAATAATGCTAAGTCATTAGCATAGTTACAGAGAATATCGGGTCTTAGTGAGTTTATAACATTTTCGATGACTTCTGGAAAGAGAGAAATTTTGTGTATAAGCTCGAATTCTTCGTCAGTTGTAAGTGCTTTAAAGTTGGGATTTTCTGGAAGTTTCCATTCGGCTTTCCTAAGAATTGATGCTGCTCTAGCATGGGCATATTGTACGAATGGCCCCGAATTTTGCTCAAAGTTTAGGGCTCTTGACCATTCAAAAGTTATAACTTTGGCTGATGCGGAGCCAAGCAATGCGAACTTAAGAGCACCAATACCTACTTTTTTTGAGAGAGCTTTTTTGGCGTATTCGCTCATGTCGGGATATCTTTTTTGGATTTCTATATAAGCTCGCTTAGTTGCCTCGATCAGTAGCTCGTCAAGTGTTATGTAGATGCCTCTCCTTGAGGACATTCGTTTTCCAGGTAGATGAACAAGTTCATACGCTATGTGAAAGTATTTATCCACAATGTTTTTCAACCCAAGCAGATATAGAGCTGTTAAGACATGTTTCTGTTCCATCCTTTGGTCTACTCCAATAACATTAAGGATCAAATCTGATTCAAGTATTTTGGATTTGTAGTATGCATATGCTATGTCGCGCAAGAGATACAGGGTTGTGCCATCTTTTCTAATCAATGCGGGGTTTTTGATGAGGTCCTTGATTTTTTCCTTTTTTTGCTGTTCTATTTCTAGGATTTTTCTTATTTCTTCATATTCTTCAACAGCTTTCTTTACATTTAAGAAAACTGCGCCTTTATGGTGAATAATGTAGCCTCTTTCTTCAAGATTATTAATGATAGACCGGGTTATTCCATTCCAAACAAGATCGCTTTCCCAATCAAAATGATCGTAATATATTTCCAACTCATTAGCGGTATCGATGAGGCCTTTAAGGGCAATTTTACAGACATTCCTTATCAATGCTTTTATCCTTGATTCTTGTTTTTCATA
>JAUQYS020000174.1:0-2961 GCA_030587585.2 Candidatus Njordarchaeota archaeon | reverse complement strand
ATAATCATCACTCGTAATCTCTTTGTTTTTTAGTATTTTTACTGCTATCTTGGTTAAGTCATTCATTCTGATTGTAAACAAAATACGTCTAGCGAGAACATCTTCTATCTGATCGATATATTCCATTATTTCATCTTCTTTCAGATCTGCCCATTTGGCTGTCTTATAGTCGCTTCCTAATTTTTCCTCTAAATTTTTTGGCAATCCTAATCCTTTAAGCTTTTCTATTGCTTTGTTTATTTCTGCTTGTCTTGTTGGATGGATCGCAGCTGTCTCATGTTTTATTCCACTATCAACAATAATTATTTCGTAGGGGGGATCGCTAAGAATCTCGACCCTGGTCGGCCATGTTGTTTTTAGTAATAGTGTCCCACCAAATGCTGAGGCATATTGATCTAACCTACCGCAAGAGATGTTGAGAATTCTATTTTCAGCCCTATATGCTATCTCCGCTAGAACTAATTTAGGTATTCTTATTTTATATAATTGTGTTATTAGATATAAAAATCCTACCTCAAAAGCCCCACTGCTTCCTAGGCCCCCTCCTATTGGGATGTCGCTACTAATGATTATCCTATAGCCTCTCGGTATATTTGTTGATGTCATCATCACCAAGGAGAGTAGACATGCCTTGGCATAATCGATATACGTTCTCCCTTTGGGGACTATATCGGATATATGAAATGTTTTTTCGATATCCTCTTCAGAAATATCCAATGACTCGATAGTAAATTTCTTTGGATCGCCTTCTACAGCAGCAAAGTATATTCTTTTGTCTATGGCTATGGGCACAACAGGAAGCCCCTTATAATCTTGATGAGTATTCAAAAAATCGGCCCTAGCAGGAGCTGAAGCCACCGCGACTATGCGTAGATTGCTCTCTTTTATATATTCTACCAATCTCTTTCTCGCTGACATCCATACCACTCTCATACTGGCTTATATTCTTTCTTTATTTTACCGCACTTGACACATTGATATACTGTAATCCGAACATTTGATTCCCACATACTCTCGCTATAGATTCTTTTCCATTCGTGAGCACATTTCCTACGACTTAGAAGAAATATCAGAACCCCCACCACTATTATTCCAAGCATGACAATTACTATTGTATCCATAATTATCACCAACAGTATATCAAAATTGTAGATATTACACTAAAAATAAATAATACCTTGCCCTATGGGTTAGTCCAACGAGGCTATAGACATGGATCGCGCAAAAATTAGGTATATTACTGATACATGTGCTATTCAGAAGAAAAATAAAGAAATATGATGAATAATAATCTATTTATTCAGCTCTTCACATGCGGTTTCGTAGCCAAGTTCACATGCCTCTTTTATGTATTCTTTGCCCTCGTCGACTATTCCAGCCTTGATATATACTCTTCCCAAGGTATACAATGTAAGAGGGTCTTTCGGGTCTATTTCTAATGCTTTCTCATAGCATTTTATCGCATTCTGAAAATCCTTTATTGCTGCATATGCTGATCCTAGGTTAAACCATATCTCTTTTACATTTTCGTCAACTTTTGTGGCCATATTTAAATACTTTATTGCCTTGTCGTATTCTCCCAAGACACCATATGATATTCCCAAAAGATTTAATGCATCTATATCTGTTTGATCCAGTTCTACGGCTTTTTCTAAATATTTTACAGCCTTTTCTGGATCGTCTCTTCGTATATATGTTAATCCTAGATTGTACCATGCAAGTTGATATGATGGATTGACCTCAATTGCCCTTTTGAAATATTTAAGGCCCATATCATTGTCGCCAGATAGGACACTTATAAATCCTAAGACATTCAATGCTTCTGCTTCATCTGGTTTTATTTTTATTATATCTTCTAGGCATTTTTTAGCTGGGCCATATTTTTCCATTTCTATATATGCCCTAGCTAGCCAATACATAGCATCAATATTTTTAGGATCGCTTTCTAATATTTTCTGAAAAAATTGAACAGCTTCAGTAAAGTTACCATTTCTAATTAAGTCTATCCCTCTAGATAGAGCAATATTTTTTTCTTTCACAATTTCCAATAAATACACCTTAATATGTCCAACCAAAAAACTGCTATATTAGATATTTAAAGGATACTAAATAAAAAGTTTTTTTCAAAAACCTCATTTAATCAAATAAAAGAATACTCTAAATCATTTGACCTCGCAAATCTTGGCACTGATGTATGACAACAAGAGATTAAGCATTATAAATGTTTTTTTATTGATTATCTTGAAGATAACTTGTTATCGGTGATTTAAATGCGAGCCTATTTGCTAATTCGCGTCGAGGCTGGAAAGGAAAATCACGTACTTGACAAAGTTATCGCAACACCTGGAATAAAAAGAGCCGCATTAGTTTTTGGACCATACGACATTATCGCCGAGGTTGAGGCCACGACACAGGATGAGCTAGATAGAGTCGTCGTTGGTGCGGTAAGAAAAATTGATGGTGTGAAAGATTCGTTAACTCTCGTTATTGCTGAAGAAAAAACTAAATAGATCTTTAGCTTGTCATTTTCTCTTTTTTATTAACACTTTTAACATATATGATATCTCCCTCCCAGTAAACCATTCTTCTAAGCAGTCGTTTCGTATTTCTGCTACCAAGAAGACTCTTCATTTCATCGACTGTAATTCTTTTGTATCCATTCTTCTCGAAGAATTGTTGTGTCTTGATATTATCCGCCCCAGTTAATGCCCAGAATCGCAAAGCGCCCTCACTAATCATTATTATTTCTGCGCTTCTTAAAAGCTTTGTTCCTATCCCCCTCCCATGATGCTCTGGATGAACGAATATATACCATATGTGTCCCTCAATACTTCTTGGTAACCTATACGCCTCGAACTCGATCACACCGACAATTTGATTTTTAATCTCTGCAACTAGCGTTTTTGGTGCTCTGAGCGCATCTACCACACTCCAATATCTATCTGACTCAGTACTAAAAGA
>JAUQYS020000112.1:0-7264 GCA_030587585.2 Candidatus Njordarchaeota archaeon | reverse complement strand
AATACTTTCTTTTAGAGCAGAAGTTTTATTAGTCATGCTTTGATATATTTCATCGAAATGCTCAAAAGATCGAATACAGGCAACAACTTCTGATGCGATACATTTCCTCTTCGTATCTTCTATATCCATATTTTCCGCTTTTTCCAATATTGAATATAAGGGCATTAATATTTCTTCAAATACCTGCCTAAGCACCAATATCGATATTTTTATGCGCTTAGGAAGCTTCTTTCCTAACAGCACTTCTTCCATTTTCCCTAGGTTAACATCAATTGAATACTTATTAAAGGCATCACTTGTAAGGGTTATTAAGGTTCTGACAGTATTGTGCCACTTTTTCAGCATTACTCGGCAATTAGATGATCTCAAACCCAATTCGTCCCCGATAGCAAAACCTATAGCCAGAAGAATACATCCAGCCAAAATCCCCATAAATTCAGAATTAGAAAAGCCCATTACCATCAACATCAAGTATGTCGAGAGTCCACCAACAATACTAATAATAATACCAATACCAAGCAGAGCGAGCATTGTATCTCGATAACAATTTCTAAGCTCAACAGAATCCTCAAAGGATCTCAAGATATTTATCGCTTTAATCAATGATTCGGGCCTATCCATCCTCCATTACCTATACTAAAAAATAACACAATATAATAAAAATTTGTAGTTTTTTCTACAATAAACCAAAATTAGCGGGTGCTAACTGATGGATGTAAGCGCCAAGTACACATCATTAAGCAAACTACTCTCACTTATCCTTAGACACACACCCGAAAAATTTAACATCAAAATGCGCGAGGACGGATTCGTAGATATGGAAGAACTAGTAAAAAACATAAAAAAGCTTGAAAGATTTTCATGGGTTTCCACGAGCGACATAATGGATCTAGCCAAGAAGGACAAAAAAGGAAGATTCGAAATCCAACAAGAAAATGAAAGATTATTAATAAGAGCCCGCTATGGCCATAACAAGAACCTAAGGATTAATATTACGTATCCCGAAGCAAAACCAGGAGACATAAAATTTTTGTATCATGGAACAACAGTCGATAAGATTGAATCAATACAAAAGGGAGGGATAAAACCCATGGATCGCCAATATGTACATCTTTCTACAACACTTAGCGATGCTATCGAAGTGGCAAAAAGAAGAAAAAGCATCCCAGCCATTGTTGTGGTTGATGCCGAAAAAATGATTACGGAAGGACTAAAAATTTATAGAGCTACAAATAGGGTATATCTCACAAAATATGTGTCTCCGAGATTCATAATTAAAATCATAAAAAACCCAACAAAAATATTATAGGATAATTTCCAATACCGATCGGGATCCATCCAACAAAAAAAAGAAAGAAATTCTATTCTTTTTTAAGCGCCTTTACCACTATTATGCCTACTAGAAGACCAACTACTATGCCGATTGGAAGCCAGATCATCATATTCTGAGTAATCGGAGGCTGAGGCGTGATATCCTCATACTCGATTGTTATGTTTCCTGAACCATAACCATCTAAAATTATGTACACGATTCCCTCATAGTCAAATGTAACGGATGTCTCCATACTTGTTTCGGGCCTAATCATACTACAGAAAAGATATGTTCGACTTCCATCCAAACTGTAGGGGAGAGGTGACATACCTTTTTCATCAGCCATATAGACGTAGAGCGTTACAGATTGATCTTTTGTAATTTTAAATCTATAAGTATGTCCTCTAATGATGCTTATTTTGCCTACAAAGACAGTATTATCCTGACCAATAGTCACTTCCATCGGCAATGATTCTGGTTTTGTCTCTTCTAAGTTCACGACTATAGTACCATCAAAGCCACTATATGCTTCAATAGTAATATATGCAACTCCACTATAGCTTGATACATACTCAAAGATCATGGGGCCATCAGTAGTACTATATATGTCCAGTGCTTTATCCAAATCAAATCCTTCTATACCCACACATGCATTATACATATAGACAAAACCAGATATTTTCCCTGGATTATTAATAGAATCTATACCTATCTCTATTCGATATAAGTTAAACATCGTCACATTAAATCTATATACCTCATACAAATTCTCATCAGAACTAATATCAGCTTTTACACCCTCGCTACCTATCCACCCAATTGGTTCGATCTCATCTAGGCTTATATCTACTACCGCCGAGATGTTTGTATAATTGAAACCGCTCAGTAAGGCAAACAATACGGGGTGACAGCTATAATCCACTCCCAGCATAGCTGTCTCGAATGCTTCGTCCTGATACGTCTTTCCTATCCACATGTAATTATATATATCACAACTCATGTATGTTGGAGACTTATAATATGCTTGAATGCTTGTTATATACAAAAGCTTTGTACTATTTAGAGAACTATTGAAAGCATTGTTTACATATGCAAGTGAACTGAATCCAGCTGTGAGGTATATGTACCATTTTGCATCATTCGTTATTTCCATCGATAGGTCATAATAATAGTTCTCCTCAAGATGTATTAGTACTGGAACTGTTTTGTCTGGATCATCGAAATTTATGGTGATTTTTTCTCCCGGCAAAAGGCTTTCGTAGTCAGCGGATTCAAATTTTATATCAAAATCTACTTTTGTTGCGCTATAATCTTTTTCAAGAATCACATAATATGTGCTGTTAAGCAAGAAATAGTCTTCATCGGTCATATTATCCCATAAATAAAATGACCCAGCAACATATCCATAATCGGCATTAATAATATCAACATCTAAAGAGTTAGTAGATGCTATTTGGGGTAGAGTCACACCAACAATTGTCTCATTGTTAGTATAGCTTAAATGCGTATAAATGCTATAGGAATCCTTATCTATAGACGTACTACCATCACACATATATGCTATATATAGCTTATTCACATCGACTCCATCACTCTTTGTTGTATTTTTGTATTTTATTTTTACTTCATAATATCCAGGATCTGGATTTTCGATTTTCTGAATATCTATCCCTACTGGGCTTATTGTGCCTACCTTTGTCCCATTCCAATATATCTCTAGGGATTCTCCATACTCAAGATCGCTCCAGCTATAGCTTAAATATGGATAAACAAAATAGTAGGATCGATTTGTATGATAAACAGTAGCATTGATATTGCATTTGCAGACTCCGTGGCCAGAAAACTTATATGCCTTATATTTACTCTCAGCCGGAACATTAGAGCTCTCGCTATTAGAAATCGTTCCTATATCAGCAAAGTCTACTATTTTTTTGACATTTATCGTATAATGAACATCTAAATCTGAGTAATATGAATGTATATTCACAGCTATTTCGCCATCATTTATTATGTAGAGGTGTCTTTCCCAATGATATATTTCTCCAGGGGAAAGATATTCATATGATCCATATTTCTGACTCCAATATGTGACATTCTTACCGACTTCTGGACTAAATTCTTCTACTTTTTCATATATATCTATGCTTAAGCTACAACCATCATTTTTCTTATTTACTACTTCTACACTTACCTTGTAAATCCCAGGAGACACAGAATACTCATACCACTTCTCATCATTTTCCCCTCTAAATGTTCCGGAGACTGATTCTTCTAAAGTAACATATATAGGCTGTGATAAATTACTGTTCGTCTTAGCCGATTTTAAATTGATCTTTGAGGCTGAAAAAATATTGCCAAGCGCAGAAAATGCCGATACAAACATTATCAAGGCAATAAAGATGGCTATTTTTTTCATTTCATATATCACCAACAAATGTACTCTTAATTACTTATTTTATTTATAAGAATGAAGAAACTAATTGATCATCCTACATTTTAAAACTCGTTTATCTAATGCTACATTATCATAAAAAAAGAAAAATGCAAATAGCTCTATAGAAATGCCGAAAATAACATCTCCTCTAGGTCTAGTAGCTTCATCTTAATTTTCGCCTTTTTGAGACCTTTATTCAGTGTCCTATAGCAAGTAGGACACGCCGTGGTTATATAATCTGCTCCAGTAAGGCTCATCTCCTTCACTCTTTCTATACTTGCTTTAAGCGATAATTTGGGGTTATTTACTAGCACTAGTCCCCCACCCCCACAACATTTTGCAAAAAATTTGTTGTATGTGGTTTCTATTAGATCATTAGATACTGCTTCAATAAGCTTTCTAGGCTCCTCTACGACTTTCATAAATCTCGTCAAGTCACAGGGATCATGATATGTTACTGAGGTATATTTCTTATTGAATACTATTTTTCCGCTTTCATATGCTTCAAACAGACCCAATACTACATGTTGAGCTTCTATATCAAAATTATCCACGAACTCAGGATATAACTCACCGATCGCCTTATAGCATCCTGGGCATGGAGTATATATTTTCTTTATTCCCTTGTTTTTCCATTTCTTGAAGTTTTCCGTTGCTATTCGCTGAAAGGTTTCATAGTCTCCCGCAAGATATGTAGGATATCCACAACAGAAATCTATTTCGGGACTGTAGGATATGTCAAATCCACTTTTCTTCAATAGTTTAAATATAGTCTCAGTATTCTTTGGATAAAGATAGGAATACACGCATCCAGGGAAATACAGTATCTCTGAGTGCTGATTGCTATACTTACTAAACCAAGACCATCTATCCTCCTTCGAAAATGCATATGGATTCCCCGCAGTAGAAATATTTTTTATCACATGCAAAATAGGCTCAGGAGTTAAACCACGTATTTTTATCTCTCTCCTAAGCGCCATGAAGATATCTGTGGGATACAGCGCACATTTAGCATTACAAAAACCACAAAGAAAACAATTAAAAGCCGAATCTACCACTGACTCATCTATCTGTGCTCTATTTTCAATAAGACTTCTCGAGATAAGCATACGACCTCTAGAAGAATATTGTTCAAAACCCATGATTTTGTATGCTTGACAACCCTCCTGACAAAAACCACAATGCGATCTATTACACGTATATAGTTCATCTTTATACTTTTCTAATACACTATACATCTTCATCACCCCCGCATTTTTCTATAGCGCTCTTCTATGTCTGCTGGCAATTTGAATTTTTTTCCAGGGTTCATTATCCAGTTAGGATCAAAGAATTCCTTGATCTTTCTCATATATTCCAGAGCTTTACCATGCTCATATTCGGATATATCCACGAGACGCCACGTATCTCCTATATATGTTGATGATGTACCCTCTAGATCTATAGCTATTTTTGACATCTCCTTAACGTATTCATAGAATCTTGAAACCTCATCTTCGGAGTCTCCCACAAATACCGCACAGCTTATACTGGGAGATATACAGCCTATACGCTCATTATATATGTTCATGCCTAATATCTTAAGACCATACTTTCGTACGGTCTCTACATATCGATCATGAAGGTCTTCGAGACGTCCTGGAGGAACACCAACATCCGCAGCACCAAATTTTGTTTCTCTTTGAGAATCTGGCCACTTTTGCTTGAATGGTTCGAATTCTAAAGTATGTTTACTCTTCCACCAAGATTCAACAATATCTCTCTCCTTAATTATAACGCCTCCTGAGTTCTCAACAATTTTTCTTGCATATTCCTTAGCAAACTCCACTACTTCTTTTTCTCCAGACAGAGAATAAAATAAGATGGCCTGCGTTCCTTCCGGTACGCTGGGATCCCTACCATGTTTCAGCCTGTATGCGTGTGTATAGAATGATAATCTATATTTGTCGTTTATGTTGACGGCATCAATTGGAAGACCGGCAGATAGCATCCTCCTAGCTGCGCATGTTGCCTGATGAATCGACTGGAAAAATGCGCCATCTACCCACCTATATTCTGGTATAGGTATTACTCTTAGAGTTGCCTCTGTAACTATGCCTAGAGTCCCTTCAGATCCTATTAATAGTGCATGTAGTTTTAGTCCTGATGAGGAACAATATGCTTTTCTGTAGCCAACTCTAACTATGTCTCCAGTGCCTGTGACTATTACTGCTGATAGTAGATGATCTATCATTTTTCCCCAACGTATCCCAAAAGTAGAATCATTATCACAACAAATCGCAGCTCCAACTGTTGAAGTAGGTTTTGATTCTGGATCATGTGGAAGCCACAAGTCATATTTCGCCAAATAATCATTTAATGCTTTTATGGTTATTCCCGTTTGTACGGTTACTGTATAGTTATCGGTATCAACCTCTAATACTTTGTTTAAACCCTTCGTATCAAGTACCACGCCTCCAAAAAAGGGAATAGCTCCTCCACCCATACCTGTCATCCCAGCTACTGGAGTAACAGGGACTCTATATTTGTTGCATATTTTTATTATTTTAGAAACATCTTCTGTTGTTTCTGGACGAACAACTATGTGGGGCAATATAAGCTCTTTTCCTGGTCTAGGAGACCAATCTCTAGAATAGGCAACTCTTGACGCCAAATCTTTTCTAACTTTTTCTTTTCCTATAGCCTCAGAAATTTCTCTTTCTATTTCCCCCCAATCAACTGACATTTTTGATCATCACGATAAAAACTAGTATATGCAAAAATTATCGAGAAAAAAGAGAATATTCAAAATTAAAATGTAATGTATAAGTTAGTAGAATAAAAGTAGTAAGTAGAAAAAATTTAGCCGCTTTTAATATCTGCTACGAATATGGTGTTTTATTTTTTTCTGTTTTTTCAAGCATACTCAGCATTTTATTAGGAACTAAATCTGATCTATATATCCTCCTTCGCAGCTCTAGTATCATATTTGGTGTATCTATTTTCATAGGACATATCTCCCTACATCTTCCACAAAGCATACATGTGTAGACCATTGGAACAACCTTGCTTAGTCCATCTAAGAAACTCATATATACTGTGCCGATCCCACCAAAATAATAATCACCAAAATACCCACATACAGTACCATACACGGGGCACTCAAAAAGACATGCACCACACCTCATACACAACAAAGCTTGTCTAAATATATCATCCTTCAACATTTTGCTTCTTCCATTATCTAGAAACACTACATGCAATTCTTCTGGGCCATGCGCCCCTTTTACTACTATTTTTTCTATATCTCCAGTTTTGCTTGGACCAGAAATCACAGAAACGTAACTTGGAGCAACATAACCTGCATATTTTGCTAAAACATCGACATATAACATTCCATCAACCACATTTGGGACTATCTTCTCTATTCCAGTCAATACGATATGAGTTGGTGGGGCATTACTAACAAACCTTATGTTTCCCTCATTTTCAACAATAAATATACTACCCGTATCTGCCGCAATGACATTGGCTCCAGT
>JAUQYS020000008.1:0-1786 GCA_030587585.2 Candidatus Njordarchaeota archaeon | reverse complement strand
CAGAACTACCTTTAAGTCTTTCCCATGCAAATTGTAAAGCTTCTGTACAAACCATAATAGCTTCCTCTGGGGCATCACGAATATGCTCTGATAATTCCTTTAGAAATCTGATAACACTTTCCCTATTACCACTTGAATCTAATTCCGCAACCAATATATAGTCAGAATTCTCCGAAATGTATGCTAGCCAATATGGTTTTCTTAGTACTTTTATTCCTCTCTCACCAAAAAGTATTTTAGTTTCTGCTGGCGCGTATTTCATTATCTCATCGAATGTAATAACACTCTGCTTAGAAATCTGAAAAACACTTATTAGCGTAGCAACTAACGCCATGCCATTAATTGAAAAATCCTCTGGCCACTCCAACTTAAATTCTACATTCTCCTTTGATATATCAACTATACCCAATAGCCCACCCTTCGTAAAGATCAATATTCTTTGTATGTTGCTCATTTCTACTACCTAACATATATAAAATTAGGATACTAACATACAATATCTAATATACTAAAAAAATTTTAAAATTTATAGGAGCTTACTAATATACTCCAAGACTTCCTTTTCTTCTCACATTATCATAGATCTTAGCAAATATTTTAACAGATATTGGATAACCAATAACAGCAAACAAAATCATAATAATTATATCCACCAATACTCTAAAATTAGCTATTCCCACGCCCCATATCAGAACAAATCTAATAGCGTCGAGAGAATACGTTAGCGGCAACAACAATGAAAATAAACGCACAGAATTCGGCAATAAGGTTATGGGGAAAAATGTTCCCGCAAAAAACTGATTTATCCATGTCAAAGCCCACCCAATAGGGTTCCCCTGTTTAAACTTCATGACCATTGCTGCAGATAGTATCCCTATGGGAAGATTACTCAGCATCAGTAAAACAATAAGCAATATCAATGACACAAGCACTGAAAAATTAATGACCAATTCCGCGCCTAAAAAAATGCCCAACGGCAAAATTATTATAAGAAATATCGTCGAATACAAAAAGTAATATAGAATATCCCCAATGAAAAGAACAATAAAATCTGTAGGCGATACCAAAACCGCTTCTAATGTTCCATAGAACTGTTCTAAACGTATCGTCAAGGACATGCTTCTAAGGCTAGCAGTTATGTAATGAGCTACAGCTATACCTATCAAAGCAAAAGTAAAATAGCTATTACCATAGCCCGCTCGAGCTATATCTTCCGAAAAAATTATGAACGACAATAAAAAATATGTAAAGACCATAAAAACCGTATTAGCGGCATCAAAAAGCATCCAAGTCTTATAATTAAATCTTATCTTTGCCCTCCGAACAGTCGCCGCCCATATTTTTCTTACTACACTTACTGTGGATAATCTACCACCAGATTTCATCGATGAAACAACATCATCAATACTCATACTATCACCTAATATATCGATAACACACCTTTTTTCTTGGCGACATTAAGATACCTCTCAAAAACCTTAAAGCTAAAGAATATCAAAGGAACAAACAATAATAACACACAAAAATGGAATATCATTGTGGGTGCAGATAGCGACGCACCATCAATTATAGTTCGTCTAAAAAGCTCTAATCCATGAGTGAAAGGGATAAGTAGAGCCACATAGTAAAGTATCGGATAATTTAAAAGCAAAGATAACGGATACACAACACCACCAAAAAATTCTATAACCGAAGACATCAATACCAACATCGTCTCAAGCTGCTTATGTATAATATACATCCCAGCAGCCATAATACCTATAGCCGAATGCACTATAACCACAAG
>JAUQYS020000415.1:0-7082 GCA_030587585.2 Candidatus Njordarchaeota archaeon | reverse complement strand
ATTTTTCTTATACTAAGAACTGAAGAAATTTTTCCTCTGGCCGGTATAAAAGATACAAGAATTGCTAAAAACGCCAAGTATGAATCTAATTTTTTGACACCAAAAAATGCTAGTGTTGGTCCGATAATAGCGAATGCAGTAGTATAAATTATTGTGATTATGTCCTCACTAAGAAGCCTACCGACACGCCAATATTCTTCTCCGCACCACTTCTCAACAAAAATATTCCCCAAATATGCTACGATGATAGTAGCAAAGAGAAATAGTATAGCTATATTTGGGTTCTGTATTGTCCACTTAAAATTGCTCGTGTAGATGTAGTATAGGAGATAGATTCCAGTCCCCATAGCTAGTACTAGAATAGCCGTTGCTATGATGTATGAAGCTAGGGTACCTTTATTAGAAGTAAAGCCTTTTTGTACAGGTATCGCGTAAATAAAGTTTATAACAGCAAACAAAGACACAATCAGAATCGATAAAGCGTTGTAGGTATGTGTAAGACTATAGACCTCGATACTAGAGAATATTAATACTAAACATACAGTAAGGCCAAACAAAATAGCCTTTATTGGAACATTTATCTGATAAATTTTGCTATTTTCCTCCTTCATGTTTCTCACCTCTACTTATATAACCAACATGCTACAAATCTACCATCAGACTCAAACAGAGAAGGCTCCTTACGTCGGCAAATAGGCATCGCATATGGGCAACGAGGGTAAAATCTACAACCTTTAGGTAGATGTATTGGAGAAGGGGGCTCACCTTTGAGTATAAGCTTCTTTTTCTTTCTTGTGATTTCGGGGTCTGGTATGGGTATGGCCGAGAATAGTGCTTTTGTATAAGGATGTAATTGTTCTTTGAATAAGCTTTCAGATTCTCCGATTTCTACCATTTTGCCGACATACATTACTCCTATTCTTTGGCTCATATATTTTACGACAGCAAGATCATGAGAAATAAACATGCCAGTCAAACCAAGCTCCCTTTGAAGATCTTTTAGCATATTTAGGATACTCGCTTGTACACTTACATCCAAAGCACTTGTTGGTTCATCAAAAACAATGAATTCTGGGTTCATTGCTAAAGCTCGCGCAATTGCGATTCTTTGTTTCTGCCCACCAGAGAACTCATGGGGGTAACGATATAGGTGCTCCTCTTTTAATCCTACCTTTTTTAGCATGGATATAACAAATTCTTCTGGGTCTCCTACATCCATATTATGGTATCTTGGTCCTTCAATTATGACCTCGAATATGGTATATCTCGGATTAAGAGATGAATACGGATCTTGGAAGACCATCTGGGCTTTTCTTCTAAATACTTTTAGTTTTTCGCCCTTTAGATTTGATATATCCTCGTCACGATAATATATTTTTCCGGCAGTAGGTTTTATTAGCATCAATATTGTTCTGCCAAGTGTAGTTTTTCCACAGCCAGACTCTCCTACAACACCAAAAACCTCTCTCTCATATATCTCAAAGGTAACATCATCCACAGCTTTTACATAGTCCTTGGACAATAAAAATCTACGAACTGGAAAATACTTCTTGAGATTTTCAACACGAAGTAATGGTTCAGTCATTTGGCGCTCACCTCCTCTCCTTCTTCAGAATATAACCAGCATTCAACAAAATGACCAGGTGAGATCTCCACTGTGGGAGGATGTTTTTCTTTGCAGATAGGCTTAGCATGTTCGCATCTAGGATGGAAGCGGCAACCTGATGGGGGATATATAAGATTCGGTATCATACCGGGTATAGAGTATAGCCTGTCTATCTTCTTGAGAGGATTAGGAACGCATTTAAGCAGACCACGTGTGTAGGGATGAAGCGGATTATTGAAGATTTCGTCTATAGAAGCTATCTCTATCATTTTTCCAGCATACATAACCCCAACACGGTCAGCCATCTCAGCTATGAGCCCCATATTATGGGTGATGAGAATTATTGAGGTATTTCTTTCTTTCTTTAATCTTTTTAGGAGATCAATGAGCTGCGCCTGGATGGTCACATCTACATTAGTTGTAGGTTCGTCGGCAATCAGAATTTTTGGTTCGTTGGATATAGATATGCCTATAACAACACGCTGTTTCATTCCTCCAGACATCTCATGTGGATAATTTTTAACACGACTTTTAGGATCGGGAATAAGAACATTTTCTAATATATCAACAGCTTTTTTCCAAGCATCGCGCCACCTAACATCTCTATGAGAAACTATTGTTTCACCAATCTGGTAACCGGTCATATATAGCGGATCCAGAGAGCTAGAAGGATCCTGGAAAATATATGCAATGTCGTTGCCTCTGATTTTTCTTAGTTCACTATCAGGTAGACTTAGTAGATCTATCCACTCTGAGTTCTTTCTAAAGAGTATCTCTCCCCCCTCTATTCTTCCAGGCTCAGGAATAAGTCTCGTAATGGCTCTACTAGTGACTGTTTTTCCACACCCTGTTTCTCCAACAATACCAAAAACTTCTCCAGGATAGACCTTAAAGGATACACCCTCCACGGCCTTAACGACACCAGCATATGTATAGAAATATACTACTAAGTTCTTAACAATTAGTATCGGCTCCGTCATTTTATTCCCCCCAACACCTCCAATTTTTCTTTTATCATATTCAATATTATACCGGCAAGAGACACAAGGCCACTAACCATTATTCCTGGAGAGTACGCAGACAAAAATTGAAGCACAAGATAATATGCTACTATTCCTATTATTTGTCCAGCAAAAATTTTCTCCAGTTTTTTGTTGGAATTAATGCTGGGCCATAAAGCATAAATAACGAAAATAGGGGCGGTTAGCAATACCATACCCGGTATGTCCGAATATACCCATATAACAACAACAAAGCCTCCAATTATCAATATGTTTCCTATAACTCCCATTATATCAGTATAGTAGAGAGGACGCTCTTTTACACCGAATTCTATGCTCCGCCTAGTCTTTGGATCCATGACATCTCTAAGAGCATCACCAAGAAGGTTCCATCCCAGACCGACAATAAACAGAAAAGCTCCTGGTATAATAATAAGCCACCATTTACTAGGCCAATATGTTCTACCATCACTTATTAAGCGACCAATTTCTGGTAGGGGCGGCTGGGGCCCAAGACCAAGAAATGATAATGCTGCCTCTAGGATAATAATGGAACCTAGGTCTATTGTTATCATAACCAGAACAATGGACGATATGTTCGGTAGTATATGCTTGAACATTATTTTCCTATCTGAAAGACCTAGAGCCTTAGCAGCCTCTACGTATACTTTTTCTCTTTCAGACAAGGCAACTGCTCTTATCATTCTTGTGTATCCAGGCCACCATACTATGGCCATAGCGATGATAATAGCCAAGGTAGAGCCAAGATATCCTCCGTGTTCTAGTCTTATTCCAAACAGAAACGTGAAGAAATACACTAAGACGGGAACGTTTGTCAAGACTTGATCAATCTTAGAGGGCAACGTAGCCGCTAGTGCTATTGCTAGGACAAGAGATGGGAATGAATAAAAGATATCTACTAGGCGCATTATAATTTCATCTATTTTGCCTCCATAGTAAGCAGCGGCTAACCCAAGTATTATTCCGAGAGGAACACCCAACAATATAACCATGAAGCCGATCATCATAGACATTCTTGCACCGCAAAGCATTACTGAAAAAAGATCCCTACCATAGTAATCAGTACCAAAGATATGTCCTTTCCATCCAGGAGGTTGATTTTTCGGATATACATAAACTTCCCAATAGGGCTCTGGCGCAAGTACAGGGCCGAAAATTCCCAAGAAGACGAATATGAAGACGAGTATAGCTCCAAACACGGCCAATGGTGATCTATTGAAGGCCCTAAGCATGAGTTTCAATTCGTCTATTCCTGATTTATTCTTAACCTTGTATCCAGGGCTTATCGCTTCTCTTATGTCTGCATATATGTCAACAAGCTTATCTGTTATTCTATCTAGCCTTTTCGCTATTTTGATCCATAACACACCCATAATTCGTCACCAAGTATGATATTTATAGTCTTATTCGCGGATCAACTATAGCATAGACAATATCAACAATTAAACTGGTGGTAACCACGAATACACCAACCATCATAGTATAAAGTATTATTGATGGAATGTCAAAAAACCTAATAGCGATCATATATCTTAACCCAAGCCCAGGAAGCTGAAAGACTGTTTCGGTGATAATAGCACCAGAAAGAAGCCCAGCAAACATGAAAAATATTATCGTAACCACTGGAATCAAAGAATTCTTTAATGCGTGCTTCCATAATCTAAACGGAGGAAGACCCTTAGCCCTAGCGAATAACATATAGTCCGAAGACAAAACATCAAGCATAGTATTTCTAACATACCGCGCTAGACCCCCAAAAGATATAAACGCAAGAACAAAAGATGGTAGCAACAATCTGCCTACAAGCGCATCAAATATATTCCATTCTCCTAAGATTACGGCATCTAGCATAAAGAAACCAGTAATGAATCGTGAAGGCCTAGGTAAGCCAATGAGGGTTATCCAACCAAGCTTGACATAGAATATCCAAACAAAAATATAAGCTATCCAGAAACTAGGAGTAGAGTACCCGATTAATGCTAAAACTCTAACAGCATTGTCAATAGCGGTATCCTTTTTTAGAGCCGCTATTATTCCCAATGGAACACCAAGAGCTACGGTTAATATCACAGACAATATCGCAATATTTACAGTTACTATAAAACCTCGTGACCAATCAGTAAGAATATTGTTATGAGTAACTGGGGAATATATCGACCCAGTCAGTACATTTCGCATAAAATAATAATATTGTACCCAGAAAGGCTCATCCAAATGATAGAGCTTACGAATATGCTCAACGACCTCCGGCCTTGCACGTTCGCCCCCAGCCCATGCACGTGCAGGATCAGCGGGTGCATAAAAGGCTATCGCAAATGTTAGCAGCGTTAACCCAAATAAAGTCGGAATAAACGTTATAGCTCTTCTAGCTAAATATCGCCCTAAACCAGCCATATATTTTCACCAAAGGATAACCTAAAAAAAAGTTATATATATCCAAATGTAAATAAACGGAATAATCTGAATGCCTAATATTTGTGTCTCTAATGGACTATACGCTTCTGTTACGTGGATATTAAAAGATTATGTATCAAGATTATAGTTCTTTTTTAAGTATAGTTTGAATCTATATTGTAGAAAAAATTCTAGGGGATATATATGTCAGAAGGTGGTTTCTTAGCTCAAAGAAAAAATCTTCTAGCAATAATTGTGATAGTTGTCATCGTTGTTGCAGCCGTAGCATCTGTTTACTTCTTTGTACTGCAGAGAAAGCCAAGAATACACATATACTACAACACGGGAAACGCATCAAGAGAAAGAATAGCTACGCTCCTCGCCTCAGAATGGGGCAAACTAGGCTTCGAAGTCGTAGTCCAATCGCAGGAATGGCCAGTATATTTGGATACTATCATGGATCCAGAAGCATTTGATGTATATATTATCGGCTGGGCGCCAGACTACGTAGACCCTGATAACTATGCGACACCAATGGCCTATGGTGGAACACAATTCTCGACAATAAATACAGTGGAAGTTGCGTCGGCAAGTGATGTGTCGAATTATTTGTCCGATGCAAAAGTATTTGAAGTCGAGGACGATTGGTATGTCGTAGTTGGGCCAAAAGGTACAGGAGCTGAAGTAAGTATTCCAAGTGGCAAGAAAATCCTAGTTGTTCAGTATGAGGTAGATGAAGAAAATACTGAGCCTAGGGAAGAGCTAGCACCCTTTGGTACTATAAACCCTGGATTCTACAGAAATGTCACGGGCGACGCTCTTATTATAGCTGGTGTGCATGATTCTAATCCCGTACATAGAAGAGCGATATATCAAGCTGTTCAGCAGTATAGTAATAATGACCTACCACTTCTCTGGCTTGGTCAGTTTATACTCCAGCATGGTAGATGGACTTGGGTAAATGGATGGTATTTCCATCCAGTAAAGCCTGTTAGATTCGATTTGCTCTGGGAGGAGGACGACGCTCCAAGTGTTAAGATAGGTACCCTAGGCGGAGGTGTTGCCAACACATCCGTTGTCGATTACTATAATAATAAATCTGTCATTTCTATTGGTACAATAGGCTGGCCCGAGAGCTTTGATGGTGCTTTCACATATGAGACGTTCGGTTGGGAGATTCTCTGGGAGATAGGCGATCAGTTGGTAACATATTGGAAAACAGAAACAGAGCATCCTGAGAAGGATCTAGCCATTGCTTGGGCTCATGACGAAAGTGGAACCAAGTATTACTTTGTTATTAGAGATGGAGTAAAAGCATACAACAGGTGGGTTGATGTAATTAAGCAGAAGCTTGGACATGATACCGCCGAGCTTTATAATATTACTGCTCTTGATGTACTATTTAGCATATGGAGGGTAGCTTGGCTTGAGGGAGATCCATCATGGATG
Organism: Candidatus Njordarchaeota archaeon; assembly: GCA_030587585.2. Taxonomy (GTDB): domain Archaea; phylum Asgardarchaeota; class Njordarchaeia; order Njordarchaeales; family Panguiarchaeaceae; genus Panguiarchaeum. The sequence goes on along the minus strand of JAUQYS020000415.1, from coordinate 611 downwards.
GTCACCTCGTATATTGATTATAATAGTTCAAAGGTTCTAACGGAGACAGAGTTCGATAATATGTTGAAGAATACTTCAATGGTAGCTGAGTATGGTGATCAGTCTAAGGAGGTTCACAACTTATCCGAGCTACTTGCTTTCTTTGGAGAATCTGGTACTGGTACTGCCGGTGTAGTAGAGATCGACCTGACGATGCCTTACCCAGCTATATTGCCAATTCTTGCTGACGCATTCTTGTCTGTTGTTCCAATGAAATATGTGTTTGATGCTGCTGGTTGGGACTATAATCAAGCTCTTAGCGACATTCAAAATGGAAAGAAGATAGATGCTTTGGTTAACTATATCAATAAGACCGTTGGTGAAAATGAGACATCCCATAGAATCCTACATGACTATCCTATTGCTACTGGACCATTCTATGTATATGACTACGCTGAGGGCGAGTACATTATCTTGAAGAAGAACCTGTATTACTGGAATGCTACGCTATACGCAACAAATTCAAGTTATGGTACTATAGATTATGTAATATTTGCGATTTATGATGAGACTTCACCAAGACTGCAGGTATATCAGCAGGGAGGATTTGACTTCTGTTATGTCCCAGCAGA
>JAUQYS020000381.1:0-3330 GCA_030587585.2 Candidatus Njordarchaeota archaeon | reverse complement strand
ATTTTGGACTGCATATTTTAGGCGCGCCATGTTCGAGATCCCATCTATGGATTTCGAAATCTTGATGAAGGCGATAAGATAGATGCTTCCATTAGCACACCTTTTCTTATCTCTTATTTTTTGGAAAATCATGAGCCTATATTATTCGGCCGATATAATATCATTAATATTAGTTATCCTATTTGGCGTTCTAATTGACGGAGACATAGTTCTACTAGGATCAAGCCACAGGATATCACCCATTCATAGTACAATTCCCTGGATAATGCTTATTATCATACTTTTCGTTTTAGGTATACCCTACTTCTGGACACCAATAGCTGCTCTACTTCATCTTTTTCTAGACTCTCTCGACTGGGGCATATATGCATTCTACCCATTATCCAAGAGGATCTATGGTCCTAGGGTACTCTCAAAAAGATCAACGCTAGATCCCCAAAAGGATCCCGTAGAAAAATTTGTAAAACGGTATTTATCCTCTTCGTTTCTTTATGCTGAGATATTCCTAATGATCGTGACAATAATAACATTTACGCTTCTATAAGTATGCTAGGTATTCTAACCAAGCATCATACGCTATGTTTGGGGCTTTCTTTATTTTATCTTCAGTTATTTTCTCCATGCTGTCCGCTATTAGCAATATAAGATTTTTTATGTTCTCGGGCAAATCTAAGTCCTTTTGGTCTATATAGTTTAGCGCTACTGCTAAACCTATTAATGCAATTTGATCAACCCATCTAGCTACGAACGCTCTCATAACGTGACCAGCTTTCCAGAAACTTCTATCTCTTAATATCTTTATATCTAGTTTTCTGCAGGCTTGAGTAGCCTCAAATTTTATTATCTTTTTTTCCAGTTCTCTATATATGTCCCCTCTTAGATACCTAGATATTATATAGTCCTCGAACATAGAATATATTACGAAATACCTAGCACTATCTACATTATTTTTTGGAGCAACTTCTATTAAATTAAGTTGATGATGCCCTATCTCATGTAATGTCATATATGTCAATACATCCGAAAAACTCAAACCTATGCACTTTTCATATACTTCGCATGTTTCTAAGAAACGCCCAATAATAACTACTACGCGAAAATTATCTTTGTCATAGAAAATACTATGTTTGCAACTGTCGCCTGCTAATATGTCGACTTTTAAGCGAAATATACCAAGTATCTCGCAAGCTTTGTTAAATATATCTAAAAACATTTTTCGTAGCATAAATGATAGCTTCTCTATCTGATTACTACGATACAGAGATACAAGCAACATAAGGCTTTTTTTGTCTACTTTCTGTTCTATGACCTTCTTGACTAATTCCTCTTTATTCATCATTATCATACGTAAAAACTCAGTATTATTTAATTTTTTCCCTTTTTTATGAATAAATGGTGCTAATATGATAGTATCCATTGATAGAGACACTATATATTTCTTGGTAACTGTCTTCGTATTATCTATTATCGTAGAGTATTATATAATCTTATGCCATTTGTCTGGAGATTATATGTATTTCCAGGTTCTCTTACTTCTTCTCATGTACATGCCCGTTTTGTCTACCTCAATTATAGCTGTTCTGATAAGAGGCGAGAACCTATCGAAATATGATATAAAAATAGGCGACCTGAAACTGTCTCCCATAGCTTATATTTACCCTCTTGTATCTATTCTAATAGCAGCTGTCATTATGAGTATATTGGGATTTCATATCGATTGGGAGCTTGCATATTTAAAAGAAAAACTTGCTCAATACTCCCTAAGTTTGGGTTTGACACCAGACGACGTTGTTGAAATGCTAATAATGAACAGTATTATAGCACCTTTCTTCAATATGATTTTCGCTGTCGGCGAAGAAGTCGGTTGGCGCGGCTATCTTCTTTCAAAATTCATGGAAAAAAATTCTATAGAGACCAGCCTTATATTTGTCGGAATCATTTGGGCTTTGTGGCACGCCCCTCTCATAATATTTATCGGCTATAACTATCCATCATTAAGAATCTACGGTCTTTTTTTGTTTATACCTTTCTGCATTTCGCATGGCATTATATTGGCGTGGCTTAGAATAAAAAGTGGAGGTATCCTACTTCCAGCTCTTGGTCACGGTGCCGTAAATGCTTTTGGTTGGCTCGGGGCGTATCTCTATCCAAATAATGATCTATTGAATCTTTTGGTAGGCATACCAGGGATCATTGTGTCTTCTATCCTAGCGACTATTGCTTACTACGATCTCAAAAAAGTTTTTTCAAACAATTCAAATACTTTGGTTCTTTCATAGATTAGCTAGTATCCTAGAGATTTAAAGCCTTTTGAGATTGAATAACATTGAGAGGCACTATATACGCAGAGAGCTTTGGGTGATAAATATGAACATTATCAAACCAAAATTAATATTTTATGAAAATCCTTACCTCAAGGAATACAAATCAAAAGTAATAAAAATAGAGGGAAATACTATCTGGCTTAATGAAACAATTTTCTTTGCTGAGAGTGGTGGGCAAGAATCTGATCGTGGACAAATAGAGAACATTTCTCTTATCGATGTCGATCCGGATAGCTTTGGGCATATAATGGAAAGCGAGCCGCAATTTGAAGTAGGAGATATCGTTCATTTAAAGCTTGATTGGGATCGAAGATATAGAATGATGAGACTCCATTCAGCTGCACATATTGTCTACTTTGCGGTTAGGGAAATATTGGGTGATCTCGAGATAATAGGTTCCCATGTTAGTCCTGAGCGCGCAAGGCTTGACTATGTGTTCAACGGCCGGATCTCAGATTATTTTCCACAAATTATGGAGATCATAAATACTGTTATATCTAAGCCAAGAGATATAGTAATTTATAGAAAGCCGGATAATCCACAAATAAGAATATGGAAGATGGGGCCTTGGGAAACCCCTTGTAGTGGGTTGCATGTAAAAAGCACTGTCGAAATAGGGAATATAAAGCTTAAAAGAAGGAATCTATTATGCTAAGGTTATATTGCAACAAAAAAACAAGATTCTTTCCCTTGACTCCAGACCAAGTGATGCTATAATCCTTGCCTTAAAAAGTAAATCAAAAATTTATGTTAAAAGCAGTTTATTTAATTCTGCAAATAGGATTTGTTAATTGATCTAATAAAGATAAATTTAAAAATTGTTTTTGGTTTTTTTCTTTATGCCGGGATGGCCCAATGGTAAGGCGCCAGCCTGCTAAGCTGGTTTCCGCAAGGATGTCTGGGTTCGAATCCCAGTCCCGGCGTATTTCTTTACCTAAACTACAAAATTTACAAAAAGCTTATTCTTCAGGTAACATTTAAAAAGACAAAACTGCAAATATTTAAA
>JAUQYS020000338.1:0-2063 GCA_030587585.2 Candidatus Njordarchaeota archaeon | reverse complement strand
AACAGAAGAAACTGCTAAGTTAGCCGTACTAAACGGCGCAGATATAGTAATAGTTGGTAGATATATTACTAGATCTAAAAATATTTGCGAAACAACAAGACGAGTTAAAGAGGCAATAACAGAAGTAAAAAATGATTAAGATAATTCATCTAAGTTTTGGTGCCACGTTTATTTCTTTTATTGGTATTTTGAATGGTGCTGTCTCTATAGTACTGTCTTTTGTACATATCATTCTCATTTGATTCTTGTACATTTTGGGTCTTAGGTTTCTTATTATGTATGTTTCTTTTTCCTTAACTTTGTCTATGAGATCATCCCAGACAACCAGTACTGTTATTCCTGTCCGGTCGCCGACAAGAACTTCTGCTACTCTATGTATTTCATCGCCCTTGAAGAATTTTTTAAGAGCTTGGATTTTTATTACTGTAACAACTATATCAACTCTGCCCGAGCTGGGCCTGACCTCACTTATATACCAAAATTCCCGCTTTCTCTTCGGCATTTTTGTTCAAAAAACCAACCTATACCATATTATAATAATACCATACATTGATATATAACATTTACTATTTTTTGTCGGTGATCCTTATTGAATATAAAAAGAAAAGAAGCATTACTAGAAAAACTTAATAACGAAATTACGAAATGTCGCAAATGCGATTTATGGAAAAAAAGGCAAAATGCTGTCCCAGGTGAGGGAAGACCAGATGCAGAGATAATGTTCATAGGTGAGGCTCCGGGGAGACAAGAAGACATTCAGGGGCGCCCATTTGTAGGGGCGGCGGGAAAACTTCTAGATGCACTCATAAGCTCTATACTTAGCTTAAGAAGAGAAGATGTATTTATAACAAATGTTGTTAAATGTAGACCTCCAAATAATCGTGATCCTCTCCCAGAAGAAATTTCGATCTGTAGCCCCTACCTAGACCAACAGATTTCTATAATCAAACCTAAAATAATAGTCTGTCTGGGTAGACATTCCTCAAAATACATCCTGTCTAAGATAGGTATCAAAGTTAAAAGTATTCTGAGTGTTAGAGGAAAGACTTATAATATGAGACTAGACAATCATGATATAATAATTCTATCCACAATCCATCCAGCGGCCGCCTTGTATCGACCTCCATGGAAAAAAATGTTAGAAGAGGATTTCAGAAAAATCCGCGACCTATTAAACCTAAAAAAGAGAAAGATTACAATAGATTCATTTTTCTATGTCTTCTAGTTTTTTAAATAATATCTCCTTTTTTCCAAGCTTATGGCCTGGAGCCAGATTTCCCCATATTTTTATATTCTCTAGAGATGGCACTTCTATTAAGCCCAATTGTTTAGCTATATTTAGTGCAGTTTTCGGCATGAATGGATACATAACCGCGTCTAGGACATATAACCAATCTACTGCATGTCTTATTATTACCTTTACTCTCTCCTTTTTGTCTTGTTTCCATAGTTTCCATGGTTCTGTCTTATTTAAATATACGTTTATTCTTTGGGCTATCTTGATAACCTCCATAACCGCATGATGTATTTGTAAGTCTTGCATATATCTATGAAATCTTGATAGATGATTAGCTATTTGACTAGACACCTCACTCTCTACATCCGTATGCCCACTTATCTCAGGTAGAACACCTCCAAAATATCTCTCGGCAAGCGACAAAATTCTGTATGCTAGATTCCCAACCTCGTTTAATAATTCATTGTTATAATATATGCGAAGATTTTTTTCTGAGAAATCGCCATCCTCACCGAATGGAATAGCCCTACATAGATAATATCTGACCGCATCACTACCATATTTCTCCACTAAGTCCATAGGATCTATTTCTGTACCTAACGACTTACTAATTTTTTTGCCATCAACTGTTAGAAAACCATGAGCAAAAATTGTTTTAGGCAATTCAAGTCCAGCAGACAGAAGCAAAGCCGGCCATATTACCACATGAAACCACAGGATATCTTTACCGATAAGCTGGACATCTGGCGGCCATAGCTTATCAAATTTATCCTTGCTTTTCAGAAAGTCTATTCCAGAGATGTAATTTATTAAAGCGTCAATCCAC
>JAUQYS020000292.1:0-1785 GCA_030587585.2 Candidatus Njordarchaeota archaeon | reverse complement strand
CCAATGCGATAGAAAATTTTTTTATTGTTATTAGCGAGCTTGATTGGATTTTTCACAATTATTATCACAGGATTGTCCGAAAAAGGATTAATAAAAATCTTAGAGAAATTCTTTCATGTTTAGATAAGGGAATCTCCAAGATCATAAAAAAAGCTGATAGAAGAGACCTAGATATAATCATAGTCTCAGATCATGGATTTAGAGTATACAAAAAGCTAGTCTCAGTAGGAGATATTCTTAGGCGATACCATATCTCCCGGGGAGTCTCACTGAAGTTCATATCCAGCAAAAAAAGAAAAAAATCAATATTAAGAACAATAACCAAACAAAAGACATCCCTCAAAACTATTTTTCTTAAGAAATTCTGGGAATTAGCGATATCATCAAAAATAACGATGATAAACCCCAAAAAAGTATACGACATCATAATCAGAGGTAGCTATAGGGTACTACCGGACTCTAGGATATCTCCTGCATTTGTATTATTGAATATCCCAGCATTTTTTGTTGCAATAAATAGAAAAATAAAAAGAAACAAAAAAATCTTGATAAGATACATCATAAAAAAACTTAGATCATTACACGATAACAATGGTAATCCTCTTTTCTCTATCGTCAAAAAGCGAACTTCTCTATATTGGGGGCCATACATAAAAAGAGCCCCCCATATCGGCATATTTGGCAATATCAATGCTGGCTATCTAACCTCAGCCATACTCACTGGAACAACAATAATAAACAGAAGAACAAACTACCATGATTTTGACGCCATATTTATAGCAAAAAGTGAACATATCCCACGAGGAGATCTTGGCCAGATATCCATCTATGATATTGCTCCAACAATAATGTCGATAGGCAATGTCCCAATACAAAAGGGACTAGATGGCGAACCTTTAACAAATAAGAAAGTATCCTACACGAATTATATTGGCAAGTGGCAAATAGTAAGAAGACTAAGAAAAAAACTATAAATTATCTAAATACAAAAAAAACAAAATAACTACCTCCATCTCCATGGCTTGCCACATCTCGGGTCATCGAATTTTCCATTTATCGCTATAGGTATTATCTCTTCATTATACGGCTTTCTGACCTTGCCAGGATTTTTATAGTCGTATAATACATCCACAAAGTAAACCAATAATACTGGCTTATTTGATATTGCTACATAGCCATGAAGATTTCGACTTGGTATAGTAAGTATCTGCATTTTATTTTCGCTTAACACAACCTCTATCATATGACGCCACATAGGCGACTTCTCCTCGTCATCGAAAACACAAAACTTCGCGGCCCCCTCAATTACGATTATGTATTCGACTTGTTTTTTTAGATGCTTATGCCAGGATCTTATAATCCCTGGATACGTTATGGACATATTAGCTTGTTTTATTTTTATGCCTAGATGTTCTCCAGCTAGAATTGCATCAAATCCAATTTCTGATATATCGGTACTAAGATCTATGAGATTTACTCCTGGCAGACCTAAATTTCTTTTATTCTTTACCACTTAATCCCCCGATTTATTACTAAAAAAAGAAGAATCTAGTAATAGCTGCTTTTTCTTTTGGATACTATTATGAGTAATGTTATTATTACGAGTATTGCTATTACCGAAAAACCTATCATTGTTTGCTGGTTTATCGACCATGGAGCTATTTGGCCTCCACCGGTATGCTGAGTTGTTGTCTCTATATTTACGGAGATAAGTAAGTACTCTATATCCTTATTTCCAGCATAATCCTCCGCTATGATGGTTATGTTATATAGACCGCTTTCATC
>JAUQYS020000240.1:0-4827 GCA_030587585.2 Candidatus Njordarchaeota archaeon | reverse complement strand
GGGGCCTTGAATGTTGGGAGGGCTTTTGTTTTCGGTGGTCGCCTAGTTTTAGGCGGTAAGGGGAGCCGCTATATGCCGCTCTCCAATCCCACGGGCGGCCGTTCCCTCGTGGGTGCCCTCTCAGCAACGATTTCGGCCCCGATTTCCCTATCGCCTGTTGGTGGCTGGGAGGGTTGGGGCCGATTGAGTGATTGTCAATGTTTGGCACCAGATGGCACTAAGGTTACATAAATGCTTGCAAAAAATGGAACGGTGCCAAATTAATTTGTAGAAAAAAGCTGTAGCCTCATTTTAGAATCGCGGATTTTCTCCGTAAAAACCAATGGAATAATGTTGCTATTTTATGTTTACAATATTTCTTTTTTAGTGATGTACTTGGATTATGTGAAATCTATGTCTGAGCTAAATAAGGTTCCAGAGCATCTAAGGCCTATCATAGGGAAACTTGTAAAGAGGCTCGAAGACTTTTTTTGTGAGAGGCTATTTTCTGTCGTTATTTTTGGGTCAATAGCACGTGGAGATTGGCGTAGTGATTCTGATATAGATATACTAATTGTTGCTGATGGTTTACCAAAGTCGCGGCTTGAAAGACAAAAAATATTTATTCTTATTGAGGAAGATCTAAGAAATGATCTTGAGGGGCTATGGGATGAAGGATATTACCATGATTTCTCACCAATACTAAAAACCCCTGAAGAAGCACAGAAGATAAGTCCTCTATATCTGGACCTGGTTGAGGATGCTATAATTTTATACGACAAAAATGATTTCTTCAAGAACATATTACTTAGGCTCAAAAAAAGGCTAGAGAATCTCGGAGCAAAAAGAATATTTATCGGGAAGAAATGGATATGGGACCTCAAACCAGACTATAAGCTGGGAGAAGTGATAGATCTTGAGTAACGCGTCGATGGCAAGATCATATATAATACAAGCCAAAATAAGAATATCAGCAATAGAAAGAGCAATACCTGAGGGAAACTACGCATACGCAATTAGACAATCACAAGAAGCGGTAGAACTATGTCTGAAGGCATCTCTAAGACTTGTTGCTATAGAACCGCCTCGTTGGCACGATGTCGGCCCGATTCTTCGTGCCTATAGAAGCAGATTTCCTCAGTGGTTTCAGGAGAATATCGATCGATATGCCTACATTTCGCGTCAATTAAGACGTGAAAGAGAACCAAGCATGTACGGCGATGAAGAATTAGGGATTCCTCCAGATGAGCTCTATACAAGATATGATGCAGAACAGATATATCACTATGCCAAAGAGATTTTAGATGCATGTCTTAGGCTGTACAGAGAACTTGTTGGTGAAGAAATAGATCCATAACAATTATATATTAAGACGCCACATCATCGTGGCGGATCGAATTCCATAGTACGATGTAGAACGATGCCTTAGTCATCGTAAAGTGAATTTAAAAATTTAGAATGCTATTATCTTAACTGAGTGCCAAGGGATTTTTGATATGAATGCTAAAAAGAGAGAAATAGAATATCATGCTAATATCTGATTTAAGGAATATAAGTGCTTATTGTAGTTATAGAGGAAAGACAGCTTTTTTAGTCTTATGGATATTGTTTGTGTTTATATATATTTTTTTATGTTTTTTTATGTTGTTTTGATGGTGATTGTTTTGTCTCTTAGGGCGCTTAGAAAAGGATTTGTTATGGCTACTAGGACTAAGAAAACTTGGATTTTTATCGCTATCTTTGCCCTGCTGACCTTTTTGTCGATAACGAGTATAAATAATATCTATTCGTTTGAGACAGATAGAATTGCGGAGATTAGGGGATATGTTGTTGAGCCCAAGAGTATAACTCTCACAGATGATTTTCAGAACAGCGATCTTTACTATGCTCTGGATACAGATGTAAAGGAGTATGCTAGAGGGATTTATGTCATATATGGCGCAGTTCTAGATTTAGGTCCCGCTACTAGAATTGGGATTGTGTGGTTAGAGTATTTTGATAATAAAATATATGAGCCAGAAGTTCCTTGGATCGTAACAGAAATAAAACCGACCAAGATAGTCTCTGGTAGGTCGTTAGATATGAATAAGGCTGAGGCTGTTGTTGGTGGAAATTTTAAGCTAGGTTTTGCTGTTGGAGAAACGAATATTACTATTGTTATGAATTCGGGTACAATAGAGTTCAAAACTAAGAATGGTGAGGAGACGGTAAGTATTGTTGGTGTTTCGTCTGAAGATTTTGGTAAGTTTGCCGAGAAACTTCCTGGTGTTGATTCCGAATCTATAATATTCACTACGGCGGATGTGTATACAAAACTTCATAGATTAGAAGTATCTGGAATAGAGGATACATATATCCTCAGGATTATTGTTACAGCTAGGGGCGGAAGTGCATTTAATATAGGCGAGCTTGCGAACATAGGGGAAATAGACTCCAATAGAAAACAAATAGAGGACATAATAAACAGTGCGAAAGGTGATTAATATTCAGTAATATCCTTGGAAATGATTTCTAGTAGAGAATATGTTAGCGCCATATCTTTTGCGACTATATCGTTCCTAGCAACAGTTTTGATGGGTGGTTTCTATGCATTTATACTCGTGAGTTTTAGAAAAATGGACATAGCGACTCTGCGTGCTATTGGTTGGGGCTCGAGACACATAAAGATCTTGGTAATAGGGGAATTCACTCTTTCAGTATTTATCGGCTATATTATTGGAAGTATTGGTTCAATAATCTCCGTACTTTACTATAATGTCCCCTCAACATACATCAGCTTTGTTCTTGCTTTTATAGTTGTTGTGTTCTCGATGTTTATTGGTTTATTTATTATCGCAAGAAAAGTACTAGGAATACCGCCTATGGAGGCATTTCGAGCAAGATAGTTTTTTGTAAGCATATCTTTTTTAATAATATATAGTCTATTTTCTTATTGACATCCAAAAGGTGTGATGTATGGTTAACTTGCTCAAAGGAGAAAAGGTTCTCGAATCAATGTCACCGCATCCAATAAGTTTTTGGCCATACTATGTTTTCTTCCTATACTACATTATAGTTGGAAGCTACATGTACTTCAAATACGATGAATTGTTAAACTCCATAATGGGTGTAATATCGATAGAGATCATAGCGATAATAGTGCTAGTGATCCTATGGTGGGTCATCCTTATAATTCCAGCTTTGATATTTTCGATTTTGAATATAGCTTGGAAGTGGGTAATACTCTACACGTTTATCGCAGTTATTGGAACAGCTTTGCTTGCTAAGCATGTAATCGAGCTACAACATATATGGATAATCGCCACGGCGATAGGTATAATGGGATTTATACTCACAGAATCTTATAGAAGATCACACAAATACATAATAACGAACAAACGTATAATTATGGGCTCATATATGGGTCTATTTGGGGCATACGAAAGATCGATATTATACTCCCAGATAACAGATCTAACGTTAAATCAAGGGTTTCTAGGAAAAATAATGAATTATGGAACAATAATACCTCTAACTGCTAGTGGCCTTGGGACAGGTGCCGACACGGCACAAGTTTCTGTTGGTGTGGGTGCCGGAGCCGAGAAAGGAGGAGTCGGGGCAGGTGCAGGAATTGGAGTAACTGGTGGCCGCGAGGTAACTGTACCAAGAGGCAGATCGTGGTTTGTTCTCTACGGCGTTCCAGATCCGACAAGAATATATAATTTGATTGAGCAACAGAGAGTTAAAAGAGAACCAGCACAATACCTACAGCGTCAAGTAGAACTACTTGAAGAGCTTGTTGAGGGTAAGGAAAAGAAAGAAGAGAGCGAAGAATAGTGCTCTCAGAAGTATAACTTATTATTTTTTACATCTTTTGCTTTTTCTATATAGAATATACAGTAGTTATAAATTGGGATTTCTATTACTATCTAACGGTGGCTTTTGGAGTATTGTTTGGAAACTTACCGTATAAGAGTGCTCAGTATGAATGAAGACGAAAATAAAATTGTAGTAGAGAACCTTAATGCTTGGTACGGAGATAAACAGGTCCTGCGGGATATATCTTTCTACATAAAGAAGAATAGGATAACAGTCATAATGGGTCCATCTGGATGCGGAAAATCGACACTACTCAGATCAATCAACAGACTTAATGACTATATTGAAGGTTTTAGGTTAGAGGGAAAAATTCTTGTTGATGGAATTGATATCTATAGCGATAATATAGATATATATGAGCTAAGGAGAAAGATAGTTATGGTTCTGCAAAAGCCTGCGCCGTTCCCTATGAGCATATTTGATAATGTAGCGTTCGGCCCCAGAATTCATGGGATCAAAAGTAAGAAGAAACTAATGAAGATAGTGAGAAATGCGCTAATAAAAGCTAGTTTATGGGATGAAGTTAAAGATAGATTATTCACAAGCGCGTATGAGCTAAGTGGAGGGCAACAACAACGGCTGTGTATTGCTAGGGCATTAGCTGTACAGCCAGAGGTATTGCTTCTAGATGAGCCGGCAGCTTTTTTAGATCCTATCTCCACAGCAAGGCTAGAGGAAGTAATTAAGGAGATCAAAAAGGAGGTTACAATAGTTATGGTGACTCATGATATAGGCCAGGCGAGGAGAATAGCTGATTATATTGTATTTCTTTTTATGGGTCAACTAGTTGAGTTTGGTCCAGCCAGTGAAATATTTACAAGACCAAAGAAAGATCTTACGGAAAGATATCTTTCTGGAAAAATCTGGTAGCACTGGCTATGAATATTCACTTTGTTTTTCTACATTTATGATTTAAAAAAATTTTTGTCTTGCATTAGTGGTGTAGCATTATGAAAATAGATATGCGCATACTAGGTTTGCTGTGGAGAT
>JAUQYS020000237.1:0-1771 GCA_030587585.2 Candidatus Njordarchaeota archaeon | reverse complement strand
AATTGATGGAAAAAGAAATCAAAATCATATTGAGACTGACTGATAGAAACTCTAAATTCGCAGTTGTGCTCGGCGGAGCAAAAGTTGGCGACGCGATAAAGTATATAGACATATTGACAAAAAATAAAAATGTGGACAAAATACTGCTCACTGGTCGTGTCGCATTTTTCTTTCATGTAGCGTCGGGCCTAAAAATATCCAAAGCTCTAAGTGATAAAATGATGAAAGAATTTGGTAAATTTTTGTCAGACGCGAAGAGAATAATCAAGGAAGACATAGTAGTTTTACCGGATGATTATGCCATAGATAATGATGGAAGAAAAGAAGTTTCAATAGAAGAACTTATCAAAGTAGAGTCAGAGCCAAAAGATATAGGACATAGAACAGTAGAAAAATATTTGAACATAATGAAGCAGTATGACCATATATGTATGAGAGGGCCGGCTGGAGTTATTGAGGAAGATAGTTTCAGAATAGGAACACAGAAAATTCTCAATGGAATATTGCGCGCAAATAAGTATTTACTATTATGTGGGGGGCACCTAGCCGCTATGGTGCCAGAGGAAGCTAAGAAAAGAGGAAGTGTATGCATCAGCACAGGAGGCGGCGCCGCAGTGCAGTTTATAGGTAATGGAACGCTCCCAGGTATCGAAGCGTTGAAAATATCCAAACGTATATTTGGAGAAATAATATAGCAATACTTGTGTTTGTTATGAAGATAATTATAAGATTTTTGAGGAATATTAAAAAAGCCCCCTCAATGTACTATTTAATTTCGATAGTAGGAGTATCCAATGGATTTGTACTACCTTTTCTCAAACAGATAAATATGGAAATAACTAATTCGTATACCATAATTTCGGTGGGAGAAGCACTATTTATTATCATTCTCGCGAGCGTCGGACTTATCTGGGGTATAAGTTTTGATAACATAAAAAACGTTAATATTGTTATGATTATTGCCCTAGAAGGTGCAGCAATAAGCCTGTATTTAACATCAATTACATCGACAGCTATGGGCTATCTGCTTTGTAGATTATTAACTGGTTTTTTTGCTAGTGCAACATATCCTTTCGTTATAAGAGTGGTTGCTGAAAAATACTATCCGGGAAACAGGATTTATGCTTTTCTTTCCGCAATGGTGGTCATTAATTATGCTATGGGGGTAGGTTCTGTACTAGCTTATGTGTTATCTTATTACATTCAATGGAGAAAAGTAATAGCTCTATATGCTCTTTTTGTATCACTAAGCCCACTCGTGATAATAAAAACTAATCCATTCACAAAGAATCCCCCAAGCGACATTGATGATAATCCAAAAGGCGACGATCGACGTGTTAGAGCCGACAGAATAGCTTTCTTATTTCAAAAAATATTTAGGATCCGAACAAACATCATTATTATGGCCCAAGGGCTCTTTGGCTGTATACCGTGGGGTGCACTGGGTCTTTTCCTGATATATGCAATTGCAGAGAAAATGCATACAGATTTTGTAGTCGCGGGACTTATATTGTCTTTGTCAGGATTTTTTTATCCGTTTTCCTTAATTTTAGCTCCAAAAATAGACGATATAAGAAAAGAGAAAAAATACAGAACATTAGTGAAATCAGCGATATTCGTGATAATTGTCCAAGCGATTATATATGCTCTCGTAATGGAAATGAATTTTCCAATAGAAAAAACAAGTCTTCCAGATGTATCTGTTATGTTAACATGTTTAAAAAATATTAATGTTATAACGATGATTATTCTGTTTGGTCTCTTTATTTTG
>JAUQYS020000183.1:0-2945 GCA_030587585.2 Candidatus Njordarchaeota archaeon | reverse complement strand
GTTGAGAATCCGCATATTGGTATTATTGGTGTTCCTTTTGATGGGTCTACTCGGGGGCGTCCTGGTGCTCGTTTTGCGCCTAGATGTATTAGAGAGCAGCTATATTCATATACGACTTTTATTAAGCATGTAGATCTTGAGAAGTTATCTATAAGAGATTTTGGTGATGTGCCGACGTTTTTTGGTAGTGTTGAGAGAAATAAGGATGAGATAAGGAAATATGTTGCCGATATTATTGATAGGTGTGGTAGGCTTATTGTTCTAGGCGGTGATCACTCTATAACTGAGCCCGTGTTTGGTGTTATGTCTGAGAGATATAGCAGCATTGGGCTAGTGGTTTTTGATGCTCATCTTGATCTGAGAGAGGTAATGCCTAATACTGTTTCTAGCGGCACAGTTATGGGCGATATTATCAAAAAATATGATGACAAGATAAGCCCAAAGAACATTATGTATGTTGGTATTAGAGATTTTGTGAACTCTAAATATTATCTGGAGAAGGCTGATAGGCTAGACATAAAAATCTTTTCGGGATATGATATTTTGTCTGGAAAGATAACGGCGAATGAAATAATAGAGCACATAAAAATAGTCGCTGATAGAGTAGATGCGTTGTATGTTAGTTTTGATGTTGATTCATTAGATTGTGTTTTTGCTCCCGGAGTAAATGCTCCTAGCTCTCTTGGCCTAAGACCCGAGTTTGTGTCCTATTTGTTAGAGTATTTGGGTAAGTTGAGTAGGACAAGAGTGTTGGATATTACAGAGCTTGCCCCGGCATATGACCCTGTAGGCATAACATGCAAAGTTGTTGCGTCCTGTATACTGTATTTTATAGTTGGCGTTGTTTCTGCTCTTTTTAGATAAATCATTACTGTATCTAAGTATAGGTTAATTATCTATTGTATTCTTTAGCGAATTTTTTATATATAATGTTACTTTAGTGATCTTTTTGTCTTTGTTCCTCTAAATAATTGATTTGCTATATAGGTGATATGCTTGCCCATAATATTGGGTTAGGAAGTAATATTTAAGTGTCCTCTATGCAATAGGATCGAGGCATATTCTATTAAAGAAGAAGACATTAAAGAGATAATATCAATGGGATCATCGAAATTTGGTCTTTTTCATGGCGATTATATCTTGCTCTGTGGAATAAACAAAAATGGCGAAACGATGATCCATGAGACGATAGATTCTAATAATAGAAAGATTTTTTCGGAGGTTAGAATATATGCTAGGGGTTTTCTCGTAGAGAGAGGAGAATGTGTTACAAATGATCTGAATGTAGCGATCGTGGATGTCGATAATAAGATTGTAGATATTAGGTGCTATTATGACTCTCCAACATTTTTTTTACTTTTTTTTCGATGTATTATGATTCCCTGATAAGAAAGCAGATATTAGCTCCATATAAGATAGCAATAGCTCATAGAAGTTTCGACGTGATAAAATATAGAGATCGATATATGTTTCTTAAGGTTGAAAAAAGAACATATACGCAAAGAGAACTAGAAATAATAGAATCCATAGTTGGGTTGGAGAATGATAAGATTTTGTCCGAAAATATTGTGGTTCCAAACGATATAAATGAAATATACGATGTTTTCCTCAAATATAGCTGGTATAGCTTGATGCTAAAATACGTGTTCTCTATGAGACTAAACAGTAAAATTCTAAAATATGCAGCAAAGTACATAAGAGAAAATATCGAAAAACTTCCATCCCATAATAGTATCCAGACATTAAAAATGATAGTAGAAGCGAACAAAATAAACATATCCGCGAAGGCTCCAACAGAAACACTTAGAATGGTTAGGCCACTAGCGCGAATGTATGGCGAAGAAATCGTAAAAACATTCGATATCATGGTTGACACAATATCCAAAAGAAAGAAAGTTACGCTGGAACTCTTACTCGACACCCTAAAATCCGAAAAAGTATCCAACCTTATGGAATTCATAAAAAAACTAGCACAGAAAAACTACATAGAGATTATACCAAAATAGTATTCTATCGATGAAGGATGTAACATCTTTTTACAGAAGAATTTTCTTCTTTTAGTAACGGGGATTTGATATAATAAGAACAAGTTAATAGAAAGTATCTATGTATTTATATTATATGAGGTTATAATAATGGACTTCGACGAATTCGAACGATGGTACGCTATGGCTGAGTATACGATAGAATTGGCGACATATGACCTAAAAAACAAATTCTATAGCTGGGCATGTTTTAAGGATCACCAAGCGAGAGAATTTGCAATAAAAGCACTATTGAGAGGCCTAGGAAAGCCTATATACGGACACTCAATATACAAGTTTCTAGAGCATCTTAGAAGTATCGATATAAACGTACCGGAAGACCTGATATCCAAAGCAAAAACATTAGATCAATATTATACTCCTACGGGATATCCCAATGTTTGGGTCGAGGAGGCCCCATATGAATTCTACTCTAGAGAAGATGCAGAAAGAGCTATAAAATTTACCTCCATAATCATAGAATGGGTGAGAAAACAATGGGAGATATTGTCAAAGAAAGATTAGAGCATAGAAAAAAATCATAAAAAAGTCCAAAAGTGGAGCAAAATCTTAACTTCAAGGCAACAATATTTTTGATCGGATCATACGCAAGAGGCGACTTTAACTTTTGGAGTGATATTGATATACTACTAGTCGCAGAAACAAATAAGCCCCCTCACAGAAGATTAGAAAACACCAAATATGATCTGGGCTTCCAAATAATATTCCTAACGCCAGAAGAATTTAGACATCTTCTTCAAAAAAGAGAACCAGTCATAATAGAAGCTCTAACAAAAGGAATAATAATTCGCGACGACTATAATCTCAACAAACAAATCAATCACTCATAGAACAATACCTGAAACAGTGCACGATCTGCGAAAAATACATTAAAATCTCAAGCTCTATATAACATAATTC
>JAUQYS020000159.1:0-5872 GCA_030587585.2 Candidatus Njordarchaeota archaeon | reverse complement strand
CATAGCCATATTATTTTTTATCTATAGAAAAACGTAAAGGCAAACATATATATCTATGCTAATATTACTGTTTAGACATATATAAATAGAAATCGCTGGTGTATACTATGGAGAAAAAAGTCTCAAAAGAAGAACTCCTAAAAAAAGCAAAAGTCTGGTTCGAAGTAGCAGAAAAACTCCACAAATTTTATAGAGGAAAACTCATGGTTATCCCAAAATGCGCCATAGAAAGCTACGATGACTTCGCATGGACATACACACCAGGAGTATCAGACCCATGCAAAAAAATACACAGCGACAAAGAACAAGTATGGTGGCTAACAAACAGATGGAACTACGCCGCAGTAGTATCCGACGGCTCCAGAGTCCTAGGACTAGGAAACATAGGCCCAGAAGCAGGACTCCCAGTAATGGAGGGCAAAGCAGTACTATTCAAATATCTCGGAGGAGTAGACGCATTTCCACTAGTAACAAGCGCAAGAACAGCAGAAGACATGATAAAATTCTGCGAATGGATAGAACCAAACTTCGGAGCAATAAACCTCGAAGACATAGAAAAACCAAAATGCTTCGATGTCCTAGAAGGAGCAAGGAAAAAACTTAACATATGCGTCTGGCACGACGACCAACAAGGAACAGCAACAATAGTCTACGCAGCCCTCAAAAACGCCCTAAAAGTCGTCGGCAAAAAACTCAGCGAAGTAAAAATAGTATACTTAGGCTTCGGCGCAGCCAACAAAAAAGGAGCAGACGTACTCCTACTAGCAGGAGCAAAACCAGAAAACATGATGATCGTCGACTCAAAAGGAATATTAGGAACCCACAGAGAAGACTGCAAAGGCACATACAAATGGTGGTGGTGCGAACACACAAACCCAGAAAACATAAAAGGAGGCCTAAAAGAAGCACTAAAAGGAGCAGATGTACTGATAGCAATGTCCAAACCAGGACCGGGAGTAATCAAAAAAGAAGAAATAGCCCAAATGAACCAAGACTCAATAGTCTTCGCATGCGCAAACCCAATACCCGAAATATGGCCATGGGAAGCAAAAGAAGCAGGCGCGAGAATTGTCGCAACAGGCCGTAGCGACTTCCCAAACCAAACCAATAATTCTTTGGGCTTCCCCGCAATTTTTCGCGGATGTTTAGACGTCATGGCTAAAACGGTTACGGATGAGATGTGTGTTGCGGCTGGCGATGCTGTTGCTGAGTTTACTGAGAAGCATGGTAAGTTTGAGTTGAGTGAGGATTATATTATTGCTAGGATGGATGAGCCTGGGCTGTTTCCCTATGAGGCTGCTGCGTGTGCTATGCAGGCTATTAAGCAGGGTGTTGCTCGTCGTACTACTACTTGGAAGGAGGAGTATGAGCGTGCTAAGGAGATGATTGAGTGGTCTCAGAAGATGCTTAATGTTCTTATTGATGCTGGTGTTATTGCTCATATTCCTGATGATGTTAAGGCTCTTTATGTTAGGAGTAAGAAGAAGTAGGCCTGTGGTTTTGTTATTCTTTTTTGTTTGTTCTTTGTTTTCTTGTTTTAAATAATTGTTTAAATATAGCTGCGGGCGAAAAGCCAAGTAATTCGCCTATCTTATATGTACTAAGTCTGTCTTTAGTATAGAGCTTGACGATCAGTCTGCTGAGTTCGGAATCAATGTGCTTTTTGGTCTAATAGTATCGTTAGCTAGGGCAATGTTACGAACTGCATTATAGCTGGCATTGATCTTTCTCGCAACGCCATGTAGTGAAAGTTTCTTGGCGACGTAGAGATATAGCGCTTGTGCGGCAAAACAGAGGTGGGCGATATCCAACAAAATTGAGTTTGCCCCATACCCACACATATGGGGGTCATTGGTTTCTGGACTCGACCGTCTTTAATATAGAAACATTCCCCTCGGTGAACTCACTAGTATGTATGGACGATCGAGTTTTCCAGCCTCTCCTTATGCTCAATATTATATTTGGATTATACCTAATAAAAATTTTGAAAAAAAGAAAGAAGATGTGGTTGGTTTATGGATTTCTCAAGATTTTTTTTAGGATTTCTTGTCTGTATTTATTTCGGGTGTGGGATAGGGCTTTATTTAGCAGATATATTTGTTTTTTTCTGGATGGCTTGTACGCAAAGTAGTCCTCTAGATTTCTTATTGTTGGTCTAATTATCTGGAAGAATCTCAGTATGTGTTTACCGCGTCTAATTTGAACAATATAGTACTGTTTTCCATATCTATGTCTATGATAGTAGCAATGATTTATTCCGAGCTTGTTTAAGCATTCGGTCAAGGTATTTATTAAGACTATATCGCTACATTCGATGCTTATGGAAATATTGACATTTAAGCAGCCTCTTATTTGTCTTATTGAAATACTGAATGATCCTTCCGCATCGTAGATTCCTCGTACAAAATCAGCGGGATGTGCTAATGCTATGTTGCGTAGCCAAGATCTATAATTTTTCATTGCTAGGGCAAAGCCTTTACCATAAGCCAGCACCAAGTACCTTGTATTTCTTTTAGCACGTAGCAAGCTTATCTTAGTCAGCCCATAATTCCTAATTTTCTCCAAGCATAGGGCAACAGTCTCAGCAAATTTCTTGCTTTTTACCTCTAAGGCTATGTGATTCACAGATATATGGGCATCTCCAAGCAATGCTCCAGCCAAGTACGCGATTATATCTTTTGGAGCACCAGCAAAATCGAAATCCGTATAGTAGTCACTTTTCTCCCGCAATTTAACTCCAAGCTTTTTCAAATGTTTAAATATGGCTGCGGATGAAAAACCAAAACGTTTGCCGATTTTTTGTGTACTGAGTTTTTCTTTGGTATAAAGCTTAGTGATTAGTCTGCTGAGATTAGAATCGATGCGTTTTTGTGGTCTAATAGTAATATTGTTAGCCAAGACAACGTTGCGGACAGCATTGTAGCTTGCACCGATCTTTCTGGCTATTCCGCGTAGTGAAAGTTTTTTAACGGTGTAGAGGTATAGTGTCTGTGCAACAAAACAGAGACGGGCGATATCTGACAAAATTGAGTTTGGCCCATACCCACACGGGGGTTCATTGGTTTCTGGGCTCGACCGTCTTTAATATAGAAATACTCCTCCTGGCGAAACGCACTAGTATGTATGGACGATCGAGTTTTCCAGCCTCCCCCTATGCTCAATATTATATTTGGATTATACCTAATAAAAATTTTTTGCTTTATGGCGATTTGGTGGTTGGATTAATTGTGGTTCTTTTTGCTTCATGTTGCGTGTTGGGGTGGTGTGGGTATGTTTGGCCGGTTGGATTTTTTCTTTTTTTCCATTTTTCTCGCCAGGAGGAGTATTTCTATTATTATTGTTTCGTTACGATATTAACGTGACATATTGGATGTTTTTTATTTTGTTTTTTTGGTGTTTTTGTTTGTGGTAGGGTTTGGTTTGGCGATCTGTATGGGGGGTGTAAGGGTTAAGATTGGGGACAAAATATTTATTGGAGAGGTTGATGATGATCGGATTCGGGTTGATGCTGTGGTTGGGGGTGTGGCGGGCGTAAAAATAAATCAGATACCGGAGAATGTTTTACTATATATTTATGCGGAGAAAAGGGATGATGCGTTTTTGGAGTATTTTGGGGAAATAGTAATGACTAGTGATGGTGTGGTAATGATAGAGTATGGTGAGAACCCAAAGTATTATCGGGGGTATCTGCCAATAGAAAGGTACCTGAAGCTGTTGGGGAGAATTGCGGAGGGATTGGGATACAAAATCATAGAGATGGAGGAGGACACTAATTATGTTGGGATACGGATAGAGAAAGAGGTGGATCCTAATCAAACAATAGGAGAAGTAATTCGGCAACATGTAGATCCGCTGATGCAACACATGCAGAAGATCAATGGGGAAATTGAGAATTTGGTGGAGGAATACATCGAAAAAAAGTTTGGGAAGAAGCTCTAAAAACTGCATGAACTTTTTTATGATTTTCTACTTACGATAATAGTACTGGGTTCCACAATTTTTTTGTTGCTTCTCCATAGAATCATCCTTTATGTGTCTTTTTTATTCTTGCGAAACTATTCTTTGGGGGAGATCTATGAATAATTTAATCAGTTTTCTTTTGGCGTATCGTATTATTTATGAGACTGGCTTCTCAGAGATTTTAATACCAGAAAGCAAGATTGTTGGGATCTCAAGAGATTTAGAACTTGGTTTCAAATGTGGAAAAGACATATATAAGGTAGCAAAAAACTACAAGAACATAATACAAGTGGTTTATACTCAACAAGGCAGATATTATAAAATACGCCAGCACTATTGGAACGCTCTTTTTGAGCTAACTAAAAACGCAGTAAATTTCGAGCCGATAAAATTAAGTATAGCTCGAGGAAAAAATCTTGTTGATGGCATGATTCTGCGTCTAACCGGGGTTTATAATGTCTTCTCGCTTAGATGGCTTCAAACCTTTTTATTCCAAGCAACGCTCATCGATATCGAAAATAACGCTCACAAGGAATATATCGGACATATAAGATGCATGTGGAAACAATGCAAAAAAATGGGAGAAGAACTCAATTTCTCAAGCATAAAAAGCCTAAGAAAAGTAATGACTACTCCTCACATAAAATACTTAGTCGTATATCTGATAAAAAATGCAAATAATGTTTCTTTCAGACTTAGAAACCTTATCGATGCAATACTATTTTTCTCATTCGAAATATTCGGCTACAAAAACGTCAGACAAATAGAAAACAAAATACTAATAAACACTCGCTCCGAACAAATAATAATCAATTTAACAAACAACAACACCAAAATAACATAAAAAAATGATTAGAAATATTCATTGTGTCGTCGTGTTTCGTAGAACTTATTGTTAAAGAGATAGCAAGTTCCATTTGGAAAGCCTTTCATCGCGGGCTGATAAGCAAGGAGAATGCTGACAAAAAATTCTTGGCTCTTATATCCCTAATAAATATAAATGTGAAGCTCTACGAACAATATAGAATCATCCAAGATGCTTATAGAATGGCAATGAAGCATAATATAACGATCCATGACTCTATCTACGTAGCATTGGCAAAAAACTCAAAGCAAAACTAGTCACACTAGACAAACGGTAGCACTTAGTTGCTAAAAACGAGGGAATAAGCTGCGAATTAATCGTTCTCTAATCCCATATTGCCCATATTCCCAAAAATGTTTGGCCCAATTTTTGCATTAATGTGATTAGAAATTCTATACGTTTTTTTGTTGTTTCGTTTTTTGGGTTGGGCCTCATTTTGGGATTGGCGGATTTACTCTGTTCCCGATCCGCATCAGCCCATTGATATTAGTAGTAAAATTATTCTTTAAAATGCTGTATCTTTTTGGGATTATAATGCTGGCTTTCGTTGATGAATCGAAGAGGTGGTTTTCAATTTTTCTATCGTTCGGATAAATTTGATGACAAACAACGAACAGTCATAACAAATTACATCCCAAAAAGAAGGTTTTCAAAAATGGTAAACGCGCGGAGATTGAGGAAGCAGTAAGTGATATTGACGACATAATAGATTCCCTATTAAAGATTAGGGAAACAGATGTTTTGCCGGATTCTGTTGATGATATTACTAAAATTTATTGTATGTATATT
The DNA here is from genome assembly GCA_030587585.2 of Candidatus Njordarchaeota archaeon. Taxonomy (GTDB): domain Archaea; phylum Asgardarchaeota; class Njordarchaeia; order Njordarchaeales; family Panguiarchaeaceae; genus Panguiarchaeum. The sequence continues at coordinate 258 of JAUQYS020000159.1, read as the reverse complement.
GCTGGTCCTAGGGTATCAATCGATTATAGTGACTTGCATAAACGTCTTAGTAAGGGCGGGATAGATATCGGTATATTCATGGAGGAGAAGCTAATTGAGAAGAAAAAAGAAAAAGTTATTGTTTTGAGTCCCTTGGATAGAAGAGAACACATTGAGACTAAAATTAATAAAGGAAAGAAGTTGCTAACAATAGATAAGGTACACTTGCTTTACGCAATTTATAAAGAAGGTAAGCCAATAAGTAAATATTGGGACGAA
>JAUQYS020000149.1:0-2721 GCA_030587585.2 Candidatus Njordarchaeota archaeon | reverse complement strand
GAACATAGATACGATTATCCTATGTTTCATTTTTCCAACCCTTACAAGGAGCGTAAAATATAAAGAGCAAAAATTATTTAAAAAAGATGTTCTTTTATTAAAAAAATATCAAAAAAACTGTCTAATTTTTTTATCATCAATAAAACTGGTTTTTCTTTTGAGTGTAAAAAATGTTGAGAAAAAGTATTACACAGCCAATGTCTATATGCTGTAGAATCCACTATTTTTGATGCTTTTTCATAAACCAGAATCAATATTTTGAGCTTTTGTTTATGCTTGCTGTATTGACTTTAGGTAGAAGTATCCCTAATAGCTTAGGCATTAGTGTGTATGGGTTATAAAATAACGCTAAATTCTTTAAGAATATGCTTTTATTTTTCTTGTGTCGACGTTATATTTCTTCAAAGATAACACCATTGCAGTACACTTTTCTGATGTTTTTTTCTGTACCCCGCAGTACTATCGCCATTATTGGGTCCTCTATGAATGCTACGTTCGGTTTTGTTAGATCAAAGACAAACATGTCTGCTCTGTATCCTGTTCTAATTATCCCTGTATTTATTTTTAGATGTCTTGACGGTGTAGATGTTACTGATTCTAATAGTTTTTTTGGTGGGATCACTATTCCCTGTATTCTTGCGATTCGTATTAGGTAATCAAATTCTCGGAATATGTTTGGTGAATTTGTCATTATGTTGTCTGTTCCGATGCCAAATCGTATTCCTAGTTCTATTATTTTTTTTATGGGTGGAGGACCATAACCGAAATATCCGTTGGATCTGGGGCATAAAACTGCTAGAATATTATTTTTTGCTACGGCTTTTAGGTCATTCATGTCTGCATACGTAATATGAATAATCATGTCAGGGTCTAATAGATCGATTCCTCTTAGGATATCTGATTTCTTATATTTTTTGATGCTTTTTTTTCTTGTTTCTAGAGTTTCTGATGCGTGATATGCTATTATTTTTTCCATTCTTTTTGCCATTTTTTTAATGTTTGCTAGTTCTTCATCAGAAAAGTGATTAAGTGAGCTAAAACCTAGGCCATCTGCTATTTTTAGTACTTCCTCTACTCCCGATCCATTTTGTCTACCGAGTATTATGGCATTGATATTTATTCCTTTTATTGCTTGTTTCAGGAGATATATGCCATTTACTGCTCCTTCTCTGAAATCAACGAATGTTGTTATTCCATTAGATAGCATCTCCCTTATAGCAGTCCTCATTCCTTCTATCAATATTTCCCTTGGTGTATTCTTCAATATTTCATATTTTAGGCAATTGGGCGGAGCCACTGTTTCTTTTAGGGATTTCCCATATGCTTTTTCTCTTCCGACAGCATCCCCTATGTGTGTATGGGCGTTAATAAAACCGGGAACTATGACGCTTTCATCGTAATACTCATCATATATTTTTGGTGTGTTTTCGTAAATTCTCGTGATTATACCATTCTCCATTTTAAGAAATAGTTTTTTTCGCAATAATAGTTCGCTACCAACAATGCCATAATCTGCCCCTATGATCAAGTATCACACCAAAAATGCATCAAGCTTGTATTTCTTTAAGCGAAACTTTTATGCTTTGATTATCTATTTCCATCAACATGTATGTGCTTTTACCAGTAAGATATCCACAAGCTTCGCCTGGGTTCAATATCATTGTTTTAAACTCGTTTATTTTTGTCTCAAAAGTTTTATTCGGCTTATGAATATCCTCAACTTTTTCTCCTTTAGCTATTTTTATGTCTGGGCTATGTATGTGTCCATAAATTATTATCTTGTAGGTTCCTTGTTTTGCAAGACTATAGATTAGTCTTTTCGTTTTTTCTATTGAGCCCCAACCATGAACAACGAGGATATCTATGCCTCCAATTTTTGTTTCGAGAGGTTGTGGACTTATGTCTATTCTGCTTTCTTTAATTATCCTGAGAATTGTTGGTTTGTCTCCGTCGTTATTTCCCCATACACCAATCATTCTTATGTTAGATTCTTTAAATGCTTTTACTGCAAATGGTGAGATGTAGTCCCCGCAATGAATAATCATATCTGGATCTATTTGAGAAGCGATACTCAGCAATTTTTTAATAATATACATATTGTCATGCGTATCTGATATTATCATTATCTTCAATTTGCATCACCAAAAATCTCGACAAAAAATGATTAAAAATTTGTGTATAAAATTGTTTATTCCTTCACAAATATTGCCTCTCTGGTAGTCCCCTAAAATGCTCATCGCCCGTTAATATTTTTGCATTAAAAACGCGAGCAAAAGCAAGAATCAATCCATCAGCGATCCCAGGTTTTTTCCTTAATTTAAGTTTTTTAGCATTTTCACGCAGATCAACTAGGCATTCTGCTACCTTAATAGCGATGTTATGATCGAATTCCAAAATTCTGGTTTTAGCCACTATAAACCTTAGACGCTTTTCTATTTCCTCCTTCGGCATATCTTCTCTTATATACTTGCCAGCAATCTCAAGAAGTACAATATTAGGCGTAAAAAACTTCTTGTAGCTTCAAATACTTGTCAAATTTCGAACCACATCTTGTTCCACGAAAATATTCTATCCATATCCAAGAATCAGCAATAATGATCATTCTTCGTCCCTAAACAATCTATCTTCCTCTCGAAACTCAGTTATTCTATCCCTATCGATCCCAAGCATACTTTCCGGCGCATCAAAAAGCTTATTTAATGCTAACCGAATGATTTCATC
>JAUQYS020000146.1:0-4180 GCA_030587585.2 Candidatus Njordarchaeota archaeon | reverse complement strand
CAAGAATTATTAGAAACATAGATGACAATACTATATCTATAGATATTTACAATATTGAGCTAATAAAAGGTCGAACAGCGTATATTTTCTTTCCAACAACGAAATACAATTTAACATACGCGAAGATAAATGATAGTAGTGCTAATGTGGGTGAGCTTGGGCTTTCTGGAAATGTTCGTTTTGTATGTTTAAGTGATAATGTTCTAGCGTTGTATCCGAATACGACCCAAAAATCAGTAATTGTGAATATTTCAGTTAGACTTGAACAAAAAAATGTCAATAGCTCATACATTTTAAGTGAAGGAGGAGCGGAGATTTGGGGTCTTCTTTACGGTATTAGTGATTATAGCGAAGATCCTGATAATGATGGTATTATCAATCTTGATGAGGCTTTTTTGTTTAGTAATCCGTATTCTAATGATAGCGACAATGATGGAATTAGCGACAAGTATGAAATACTTTATCGCGTAGATCCCTTATCTCAAGATTCGGATTGCGATGGATTATTAGATGAATTTGAGTTATATGGTGTAGCGAGGTGGAGTGCATATTTAAATGAATCCTTTAATCCCCGAAACCCAAAGAGCTATAATAGTACATATAATGATATCTTTTACGGGTTCATTATGGAAAATCAGTCAAGTAATCTTATGAAGTGGAATGAAATAAAGTGGAATGAGGAAGAATATATTGTTCTTTTAAATAATTCTGATTTTGATGGTGATGGTCTTAGCAATAGTGCTGAGGTTGATGGATGGATTGTTAATATGTACGGAAAAAATGGTGAGGTTGTTGATAGTTATATTGTTAGGAGCTCTATATATATAAATGATAGCGATGGGGATGGACTGAGAGATCTCGATGAGAAACTGCACGGATCCGATCCATTTAATTGGGATACTGATGGTGATGGCTTGGCGGATTATTTTGAGGTGATACATGGTTATGACCCTGTGATATTTAGTTATCCAGTGGTGGAGGTCTTTAAGCCATATAACAATAGCGCTGTGGCAGAAAATTTAACACTAAGTTTTTATGTAAATGCGACAGATGGCGCATTTAAGAACTGGTCTGTAACTATTTATTGGGAAAATGGTAGCATAATAAAGTCATATTATGGTGACGATTCAGGAAATCATACGATTTTTACTGATATTTTAGAGTTTGGTAGGGAATTAAAAATAGAGTTCAATGTATATTCTATGAACAATATTTCTAAGAATGTAAGTATAATCGTGTTTTTTTATTATATTGAATTTACATCGCCGCAGAATTTATCATATTTGAGTACGAATCTGGTTAATATTAGTTGGATAATCAGGAATGATTCTAACATTAAAAACGCTGGCTTAGTTTATTGGAATGAAACATGTAATTTTTCTCATGAGATCGATCCTTTTAGCAATAAAACGGCTCTAGCACTGTCTGAGGGACTATGGCACATCCTGATATGGTACACGAATGAAGATAATATTACGTTTAGATCGTTTGTATTGATAATAACTATTGATCTTACAAAACCAATATTGTTGGTTGAAATAACAAATAGCTCTGAGCCATGCACATTGTTTGGTGCGAATGATATTATAAACATATCTTGGGTAATATACGAGGATTACTTAGATCAGATATTTATTTATGTTGATGGTGTTCTGAGGTATATAAAGTACAATAATGGTAGCGTTGCGTTTTTTTCAGAAGATCTGGGTAATGGAAGCCATAATATTTCTATTAAGGCTGTAGACAAAGCTGAAAATAGTATTTCTAATAGCACGGTCATATTTGTTGATATCGAGCCTCCGCGGATAGACCTTAAAACATATAGAAATGGAACAGAAAGCATGTTGTTTGGGTATTATGATGATATAAACATATCTTGGTTTATTTATGATTCGCTTAATGTTTCGGCATATCTCTACATAAATGGCTCGCTTATTGAAATTTCGGCTAATGGAAGTATAATAATATCTGCCAATGATCTTGAGGAGGCAAGATACAATATAACTATAATGGCTGTAGACAGCGTCGGAAACAGAAATAGTGCAAGCATCATAATAATAATGGATTTCAGTGTTGACAAAGTTTATATAGATATTCCTCAGTCAAAAGAAATTTTGGGGTTACACTATACAAACCAGACATTAATTATTATAAATGCTAGCGACAAACATTACATCACTATGGTAGAGATATACATAGACAATATTTTGTGGAAAACATATGGGCTCAGCGAAAAAGAAATAAATCTGGAGGCTAATATATCATGTATAGAGGGAATGCATACCATAAAAATAATAGCATATGATTCATTGAATAATAACAAAACAGTAACGGTAAGAATAGTATATGATGCAACGCCCCCAATATTGATCTATGCTTTTCCAGATAATAGTACGTTTATAAACTGCACTAATCCTACGATAGAATGGCTTTTTGAGGATATGGTCGCTATTGATCATTACGAACTAAGTATAGACAATGAGCCATGGATAAATGTAAAGAAAAACACAACATGGGATGTTTCTGGGCTATACGACGGAGAACATACAATAAGAATAAAAGCTATAGACATCGCGGGGAACATGGCAATAATCAAGATATGCATAACAGTAGATACGACACCACCAAAAATAATAACATTCGGACCAAATAAAACAGTATATTCGAAATCAATAAGGATATATTGGACCGTTGAAGACAACATAGCATTAGATCATTTCGAAATAAGCATAGACAATGGAACATGGATAAACATAGGTCTAGAATCAGAGTATTCTCTTTATCTAGAAAATGGCAGACACATAGTCAAACTCAGGGCATTCGATAAAGCCAATAATTGCGCCGAAGAAACAATAATTATAACAGTCAAAGAAGTAAACAAAAATACGATATTAATATTGACAATGGTGACGTTGCTAATAATCATCGTAGTCTCTGTCTACTTGATACAACTTAGGAAAGAAAAAAATGAGTAAAATATTAACTATTAAGATACACTTAGATATTTTTTTATGCTGAATATAAAGTCTACGTAGTCGCCGAGGAAATCCATCAAGACATTACTGAAAAAACCAAATAAGACTCCCATGGACGCATATAGAATAAATGGAATCCATCCACCTAAAAATGGTAATATTATTATTGGAAACAGATAGAATGCCCCGGTGATAAACATTAAAATTATAGTAATAGGCCATAGAAATACGACATTTTTATTCATCTTAGCAAAGTTTATAGTAACGATAAATATGCTAAGCGCAAGTGTCCCTAACAACTGTCCAACAAAGGCAAACGTAAATTCTATCATAAAACTAAGATACTGCTCCAACACAAACCAATTAAAGGACGATAATATCGCTAGAGGTATCAGCATAAATATATTGATCCAAAGCTTATATTCCATCAATCTAAGACCCGAAATCACTTCCATCGGATCGAAATTTCTATGCAAGAGTATCGCTATCAGAGGAGACAAAGCAACACCATAGAAGGCTGATACAAAAGCAGCAGACTCTGGCACAACCAAGCCCCACCCCATTAAAAAATCACCCCCAAGAACGTATCTATCTTTGCCATAAGCATACTCCTAAAAAAATACCTAATTTTTTAATTAAAACTACTCATCTTTCAATTTTCTAGAATATAATGTCGAAATTGTTAGATTTATATTTTTTGCATGATGAATTATATATAATGAATGGTGAAGATTTTGGGTCGGCACTCAAGAAGAATTAAAAATTGGTTTGAAATTAATTCTCTATTTATTGGCATAGCGATAGTAATAATTGTTGTTATTATCGGGCGGATGTTTGCCCCTAACAATACGGACCCCACTTTGGTAAGTGCAGTAATAGTAGCAACAAGCATTATATTGCCTATGACATATAGAAAACTAACCGATGCTCGAATCGGTCGTGGAGAACATCTTCTTGTAATCGCTAGTATAAGCCTAGCAATAGCGTTATTTTTTGCTGGTATATGGACCGCAACGGGGGTAGATAGTTTTGCTAGTTTTAGTACTGGTATTGCTCTAATAGGTTTATCAGTTCTGTTGGGTGGGATAGCTATATCTAATGCCAATTATATAAGGAGGTCGAAACGATATGGACGCAGATAAATGGGTGCTTATTACCCTTCTTTGGTGGGCTATTATAGTCCCTATATCTGCATACTTAACAAT
>JAUQYS020000091.1:0-6403 GCA_030587585.2 Candidatus Njordarchaeota archaeon | reverse complement strand
CTAGTAGTTTTTCTAGTTCTCTTATTTGTTCGTCGGGTATTCTTTCTGGGTATCCTTCCGCGTCTAGTAGTATTTTTCTTGTTCTTTGGTGTATCCATTCCTTCCATATTCCTTTGTCTCTCATTATTTTTTCTGTGTCGCTCTTTGCTATTCCTAGTTTTTTTGCTATTTGCTCTATAGGTTCGCCGCTCTCCGCTAGTTCCCCTATTTTTTGTTTTGCTTTTTCTATTGTTCCTTTTGGGTAGTAGTAAGGCGTTGTTGGGGATTTCTCCGCCACAGTTCCTATGTATTTTTCTATTTGTCTTCTGGGTATATCAAGTATTCTAACTAATTCCTCTATTGTTGCCATTCCACGTGTTCTTAATGCTTCTATTAGTTTTGGTACTGTTTTTTCTAGGTATTCCACCGTATAAAATTTTTGTTTTGTTGGGGATTCTATGAGGTTTTCTCGCAGCTGTTTTTCTATTTGTGTTAGTACTTCTCTTGGGATTGTTTGGAGTATTTCTTGCATCACCACGTATCCTCTCTGCATCGCCCTGCTAATTATTGTTTTTATGATGCTTTCTCTGTGGTAAGCCACCCCACCATGTATTATCGCTATGTCTCTTATTTTTTCTTCTAGGTCCTCCGGATACATTCTTGTGATTTTTGCTAGTTCTTCTAGCCTTATTATTCCCCGCTTCTGGAGTATGTCTCTCGCCCTCTTTATTGCTGTGATTATGTGGTCTTTGTAGTATATGAATCCCGGTCTCTTTGATTTCACCGCAAAGTCTGCTATTTCTAGTAGGCTTTCTAGTTCGGCTTTGCTGATTCCTATCTTCTTCGCCAAAACCTCTTTTGGTGCTAGACCCATGCTTGCTAGGGTTTGTTTTAATATTTTTAGTGGGTCTGCTGGAGGTGCTGGAGTAACCTCCTCCTTAATAGGAATCGCCCTTTCCTCTATTTTTGGTTTTTGTGGGGTTGGTACTACTGCTGGTATTCCCTTCTCTATGTCTTCCCATGCTATTTTTCCTAGGTTTATTGTTATGTTGTTTTTGAATGTTTCTTTTCTGAATATTTCTTCTGTTTCTTCTAGGGCTTCGCTCCACGCTCTTCTCGCTGCTTCTAGTACTATGCTTTGTCTCTTCTTTTTGTTGTATAGTAGGTTTATTTTTGATATTTCCGTTGCCATTGGTCCCCTGCTTTTTCCACGCAACACGTCTGCCCATGAGTCGTGTGGTAGGCGGAATGCGTAGGTTGTTGATTCCCTCGCCAAGTATCTTGTTATTGCTTCTAGTGTTTGGTCCATCATTATTTCTTCGAGCCCCACTCTCCTCTTTATCCTATTCTCTTTCGCCACCAGATATATGTAGTTGTATAGGTCTTGATGTACGGCGTATTTTGTGAAGTCTGTCATGCATAGTAGTGTTAGGAGTGCTTCGTATCTTTCTGGTTTTCCTCCTAGTGTTCTCCATAGTATGTCGTCTATGTAGTCCAGCATTCCCTGTGGTATTGTTTTTGCGTATTGTATTGTTAGTGGTTCTCTTCTTATTTTTAGTTCTCTTATTACTTGCCATATGTATACTGGGAGCCCTTGGGCTTTTTCCACTACCTCCTCAACCGCTTCTCTCTCTGCTATTCTTATTGCTTCTTCTTCTGCATACTTGTAGAGCATTTCTCTTAGTTTTTCTTTGCTCATTGGTGGTACTTCTATTGGCTGGAAAACATCCAGAAGGTCTATTCCCAACACTCTCCTCACGAGATCCAGCTCTTCTCTCCTCGCTGTAGCCACTATGTTTTTTGTTCTTCCCCTAACGATGCTTTTTATTGCTTCTCTGTTCATTCTTGGTATATCGTCGTAGAATAGTATTACTCCTTGTTCTTCGTGTTCTTTTCCTATGCTTGTTATTCCTTCCCTAATATATCCTATCCTATTTGTTTCTGAGAGTTTTTGGAGTATCATGAACATTAGTGCTGTTTTTCCTGTTCCTGGTGGTCCGATGAGGAGCACGTTTTTTCCTGCTATTGCGTATTTTGTTGCTATTTCTATTGCGTTTTTCCTAGCCTCGTCTAGGATGAATACTCTTGGTAGGTATGGGGGTAGTCTTAATAATCCCTCTTCTCCCAGAAGCTCATCCAGCGATCTTAATAATTCATAATACATTTTTCTCACAAGTAGATACCGATATATATATCATATTCCTCTTTTAATATTCGTAGCTTGGATTCTAGCCTGTTGTTATGTGTAGAAGTCCTTCTATTAAAAATCGCTTCTATACTCCTTCCCTTCCCAGCCTCCTCTCCTTGAGTTTATGAAGAACAAAAAATTCGCACGAGAACTAGCCAAAAAATTACAATATAAACAGCATAATGAAATGATAATCGTGGGGGACACAATGATAGTCATAGGAGCCTTCATGGCGAAACTAAGAACCAAAAACCCACCACCAGTAGGATGCGTAAAACCAATAGCAACAAAATTTTTAAAATTTTGTTCGCAATTCATTCATAAATGTTCATGTACGATCGATGATATTGTTTAGGCGCGTTGTGCTTTTGATATTGCTGTGTCTATGTTTTGGAGAATTAGATAGTATTCTTTGTTCATTTGTAGGATTTTTCTTTTTATTTTTAGGCTTTCATCCATGAGTCTTATTGCTTCGCTAAAGTCAATGTTTTTGATATTATCAATGAGATCGATGACTTGAGAGATCCATTCTTTTGCTTCATATATTTTTTCTTTTAGAATATCTAAGGGTATCTGGATTTCGTAAAAGCCCTTAATATGTAGACAGTAATCAAAATTATAGTATTTTTCGACAAGATCTCTTCGGCCAAGTTTTCTAAGTATCTTAACAAAAAAAGTAACACCGAATTCTACATTACGTGCCTTATCTTCCGGAACACCAATAGACACAAGAAGCGCTTCCCTGGCGCTCTCAATAGCACACCATGCTTTTTCAGATGCATCATATATATCTCCCCGGTCTAAGAGACAAAGCGCATCATCATAAATACTATAGGCCATAGCAACATATTTGTCATAGACTCCCATTCAAAAACCCTATATAATGCTATCATATATTAGGATTATTATTAAATCAGAAATTTTGACTTTAACGCTGATATAAACTTTTTTACTCTTTCAATGTCAACACCGTTTTCGGTTTTTCCATGCTCTTTAAAGTATGTTCCAACTATAGCTCCGTCAGCATATTTTAGAATATCAATATTGTCTATGCGCAGCCCGCTACCTATAAGTACGGGGCCCAACCTCGATTCGTATATTTGTTTTAGTGTTTCTATTTCTGGTGGTTTTCCTGTTCTTTTTCCAGTCAGAATTACGCATGATGCTAAGCCTCTCTCAAATGCATCGAGAATAACGTCTTCATGATTTCTTTTTGCTATTGGTACTCCATGTTTTACGTTTATGTCTGCGAATATCCCTATTTCTGCTCTGATTTTGTTTATGTATCTTAGGAGACTTGGTGCTATTGGTCTTATTATCCCAGAATCTGTGTATATTGTCTCCACGAAGACGTTCACTCTGATAAATTTTGCTCCACACACATAGGCTATGGCTGCTGCTTCTATCGCAGAATTTCTCAGTAGGTTCACTCCCACAGGGATAGAAACCTCCTTCCTTATTTCATTTACAACTATGGCCATAGCGCTTATCGTTTCGGGAGCCTTGACTCTTGGTAAAAAAGGCTTATCACCATAATTTTCAACTATTATTCCGTGGACTCCTCCTTCCTCCAAGTTTTTTGCGTCTTTTATTGCCCTATCGATAAGGGAGTTAAAATCCCCGTTCCACAGGGGCGCGCCGGGAAGCGGCTTAAGATGAACCATACCAATTATTACTTTGCTGTCAGTATCGAATATATCTCTAAATGAAAGAATTTTCATAAAAAACAGCCTATTCGCGGATTATCTGTGTTCCTGTCTTACCGTTTAATACATCCATTGCTTTTTCCAGATGCCCAATCATTGCTCTTTTTCCTCCAGATCTTAGGAATTTTATTGCGCCGAGTATTTTTGGGCCCATGCTTCCGGGAGGGAACTGTCCTTCCTCATAGTATTTTTCTATTTCTGCCAGTGTTATTTCTTTTATTGGTTTTGCATCTGGTTTGCCAAAGTTCAGATATACATATTCCACGTCTGTTAGTATCATTAGGGCATCAGCTTTGATTATCCTTGCGACGAGCGATGATGCTAAATCCTTATCGATAACCGCTTCTACTCCTTTATATTTTCCCTCCTCCAATATTACTGGTATTCCTCCCCCGCCCACAGTTATACACACTATACCTTGTCTCAACATGTTTACTATGACATCTTTCTCCACTATATCTATAGGCTCGGGAGAAGGAACAACTCTACGCCATCCGCCCCTAGGATCTTTCTTTATGATCCATCCTTTTTCCTTCATGATTTTTTTCACAACGTTCTCATCGTAGTAATATGGGCCTATAAACTTTGTCGGATTATTAAACGCAGGATCGTTCTTTCTTACCACTACCTGTGTCACAATAGCTACAATATTTTTACTTATGTTTCTTCTTCTAAGCTCGTTTATTAATGATTGTTGCAACATATAGCCTATCAGTGCTTGTGTTTCGGCATTAACAACATCAAGCGGCATAGGTGGAACAGTGTCCTTGGCAATCTCATTTTGTAGAGCTATGGCTCCAGCTTGCGGGCCATTTCCATGTGTAATTACTAGTTCATAGCCTTTTTCGATTATATCAGCCAAAAATTTTGCGGTCTGCATGGCGTTTCTAAATTGTTCTTGATATGTACCTTTTTCGCCTTTTCTTAATAATGCATTGCCCCCTAGCGCTACTACTATTCGCATTAATAACACCTTCAGCAATAAAAGCACAAACAATAAGTAGACTAATTATCCAAATTAAATAGGCGTGTATTAGGCTTAGAAAAATAAAAAAATTTGAGGCCCACAGTCTACTTTGGAGGCTTAACACCAGTGGCTATCGAAGAGACTCCCTCAAATATTTTCCATGCTCCTTCCTCAAATTTGAGTTTTATTGGCGTAGGAAAATCTTTTCCACTACTTTTTATTATGACTTTTGCTTCGTCTCCCTGCACTACTGCGCTAACAACCGTTATTTTTATATTGCTTTCGTCTATAGAGTAACCATTCTCAGGGGCCCCACCTATGTACGACCTTACTATGTTTGGTTTCCGTAGCATTTGGTCAATATAAAATCCGACACCTCTTGGATTGGGAAGAAAACCAGATGGCGACTCCGAGCTCTTTACGCATCTATCTGTATGTAGGACATATGACAACATAATTAAACCTTTTTTCTTGTCTTTTTCGCATTCCAAGATCGCCCTCATGAACAGCTCTATTACTTTGACTGGATCGCTCTTCGCTTTATTCCACAAATCCAAAAATGAATTCATATCCATATGAGACACCTATCGGACAGTAGGAATTTCTTCAATTAAAAAGTGTTGTTTACTGTCAATAAAATCTATTTTTTATTAGGATTTGATCTTGGGAGTATAAAATGAGAGAAAAGGAGCTTAGACATGAAATTGTTAAGGCTTGTAGAAAACTTGTTATTTATGGTCTAACTTTTTCTTCTCTAGGAAACGTTAGTGTTCGTTATGAGGATGGCCTACTTATAACGCCAAGCGGTGTTCGATTTGATGAATTGCGACCGTCAGAGATAGTGTATGTTGGTCTAGATGGAAATATTCTGCGTGGAAGAAAGCCCTCTGTAGAGACTCCCATGCATATAGCGGTATACAAAAGTATCAATAATGCGAGTGCTATAATTCATGCACATGCTCCATACGCAACAGTTTTAGGGACTAGAATGAATAAAATTGTATCTGAATATGAAGAGGCTAAAGCTTATGGCCTAAACATAATACCAGTATGCGAGCCCGCCCCATCGGGGACACAAAAACTAGCACAAAATGTTGTGGATGCTTTAAAGAAATGCAAAGTGATTGTTATTCCTAATCATGGACTCGTAGCCTACGCCGATAATTTATCTGAAGCTCTTAGTCTCATAGAAATAGCTGAAAGCATCGCTAAGAAGAAGATTATAGAGAGGTTAATAAATTTCTTAAGATAATAGAAAAGCTCTCTTCCCCAGTTGACTGTTGCTAGACTATATACAACAAAAAGAACTTATAAATGACTTTTTATGACCCCATAATCGATGCAATACGCGAGCATATCGAAACCACAACTACCAGAACTACAACCAAAAGGCCCAACAGACCGAACAGAACTATCCCCACCAGACAAGAAAAATGCATAGAATACCTAGAAAGATAAGATGGACAAATGGAGTATACTGCCCATACTGCGGCTCAAGTTACCAACCAGATACATAAAACAAATATTACGAGAACACAATCCCTATACAATGATTTTTTGCCG
>JAUQYS020000180.1:0-4386 GCA_030587585.2 Candidatus Njordarchaeota archaeon | reverse complement strand
AAATTCTTCGAACTCTTTAGGAGTCACCTTTGCCAACTTGGGGCCTGAAAGCAGCTCTCTTAGCTCATCTAATGGGTCTTTTTTCCCCGACTTGTTTAATATGTCTGTTAAGAGATCATTTATTACCTTAGAAATATGCCGAGCAGACCCATACTTTTTAATGCTTAAATTTACTAGTTTAATGTAGATATCATCATCTAGGATTATTGTTGTTTTTCTGGCCAAGACGTATCACCATAAAAAAATATAACCATATTTAAATTTGATCTTTTCTTTTTAAGAATGCTGTTAGATGCCTTAAGGACATCATTATTTTTTTGATTTTTGCTTTTTTGTTTTTATGGGGTATCAAATGAAAGAGTGGAAAGTAACTTTTGAGGGAGAAAAAGTAGGAAGAGAAGATGATTTTGACCTTATATTCTCTGATATGGTTGACGTGTGGGGAGAATATACCTCAATCAAGCCAGTCTTTTTAGAAAGATTGTTCTCACTAGTAGAAACCCAAGAAAACTATAGTCATATTCCAAACATAAAAAGGATCGAATCGCCAGAAAAAATCGACGTGAATATTAATGATTATATTATCGTACTATGCATAGATAAAAATGAATTGCGCTTTGGCTTATTAATCAAAAAAGCGGGAGGAGGTCTCAAGGTAATAGCGATATGGCCACGTGTGTTTGCAACAGCAGTCAAAGACAACAAACGGCTCCTAGCTGGAGTAGTAGCATTTCTAGTAGAAAGACCAGATAATTGGAGACGTGTAGATATAGTAACACCAATAGAATAGCATTTCATAAAACAAAACTCATTTCCATTTTTAAACAAAATGAGATTATCCAATATTGCTTTATAATTAATCAAAAATGTGCGAAAAAATATTCTAGTTCTCATATTTATTGATGATTTATTTTACTTCATGTTAATTAGTTTTGTGTTTAATTTCGTTTTTTGTATTATTTGTGGTGATCTTATCGATGTATAAGATTAGTGAGCCTAATCTTAATGTGATGCTTGCTGAGTTGTTGGCGGAATCTGGTCTTAGAGCGATAGGCGAGGTTGTTATTTCGAGAATTGGTAGAGCTATTCCTGATATTCTTATTAATCTGAATGGTGTTAGGATTATTATTGAGGGGAAGTTTCCTGGACGTAGAGCTGAGCTTATTGAGAAAGCTACGAGCAGAATTGATGATGGCTATGCGGATATTGTCGCGATGGTGGAATATGTTAAATTGCCGCTTCCAGAAAGACTTACTGTAGATCAGTCTGATATTAAGAGAGCGTTGATAAATGCTACCTATAATGTTGGTTTCGTGACATATGCGGAAAGAATCGGATTAGAAAAATGGATCGGTGCTCCTAGGAAATCCATAGTTTTCTATGAGAATACAAGATTCGATCAAATGTTCGCAAATTTGATGTCGGTATATGACCTAGTTGTAAGCGAGACAATTATCGAGCGAATCATAGAGAAACTAGAAATGGAAATAAGAAGTTTTTCAGAAACTATTATTAATTCTGGACTAAATATTGAACGACTTAGAAACATACTTGAACTCAGAGAAGACATCGAAGATACCAACACAAAAAAACAGAAACCTATGTCTCTGGACTACAAAATAAAAATCCTTTCTACCGCAACACTCTTACTTGTGGACGCAATGCTTTTTCAAGAGATCCTTGCTACAAGACTAAGCATTCCCACACTTTCACAAGTCGCTAGTAGCGATAACATAAAGATCTATCTGAAGAAGACCTGGTTAAAAATCATGGAAAAAGACTATGAACCCATATTTGATATTGCCATAAAAATTTTAGACTGTTTTCCAGTTAGTAAGATTGTTACTGATTCTTTAAGGAGCTTGGTCGATATTTCTATGAGGATCCTTTCGTCAACAATACTACTAAAGCATGACCTATTTGGAAGAATATATCATAAGCTCCTATTAGGCAAACTCGCAAGATATTTTGCTACATACTATACTTCTCTCCCAGCAGCACGCCTTCTCGCCCGCCTTCTCATAAATTTACCCTCCAACGTAGATTATCGCAACCCTACACCAAGGTTTAATGGAGACCTTCTTCGAGTTGCCGATTTTGCATGCGGTTCGGGTACTCTTCTCTCAGCTATGTATAAAGAGATAGATCTGCGCCATAGATTAGAATCTGAAAATCAAGATGTGGATCGTCTTCATGAATATCTTCTAAGCGAGGGGCTCTGGGGGTTCGATGTGTTGGAGCATGCTACGCATCTTTCTGCTACAACTCTATTTCTGCATAACCCCTCAATAACTGTGAGTCGTTCTAGGATATATACGCTCCCCCTCGGTGTATATAACAAAATTATCTTCTTGGGTAGTATTGACTTTCTATCATCTCCCGAAATTAGACCCATACGAACACTTCTGGAGGAATCTATTGGTGGCGAAAAAATAAGTGTCGAAAAAAAAGAAAAGGTCTGGGAAGTATTGCCTCTGTTTCATTATATTATTATGAATCCGCCCTTTACTAGAAGCGTTGGAGGAAATCTTCTCTTTGGAGGTATACCCAAGAATCAGCGAAAAATTCTGCAACGAAAACTTAAAGATCTTCTGAAAAAGCATAATTTGAGCGGAATTGGCAAAGCTGGATTGGGGGCTGTCTTCACATTTATTGGGGACAAATATCTTATTGAAGATGGAAGAATGGGGCTGGTATTGCCCAAAGGAGTATTGTCTGGTGTCTCATGGAAAAAAGTTAGGGAAAATCTCCTCGAAAAATATCATATAGAATATATCATATCAAGTTTTGAGGCCCCTGACGGATTCAATTTTAGCGAAAACACAAAATTAGCGGAAGTTCTCTTAGTCCTAAGAAAAAAACCAAAAAACGAGGCAAAGACAGAAAAGAAAGATAATTATTATACAATATTTGTTAATCTATGGGAAAGACCAAAAAACGAGATAGAGGCAATAACCATAGGAACACAGCTTATCGAGCTATATGATTCGGCGAGAATATTTGACATCGAGAATTCTAATGCGTCAGTAGCATCCATAAGACTAAAAGGAAGAAAAATTGGAGAAGCATACACCGCAAAGCTTTCTCGAACTAACTTTGGAATGTATACCACTTTTGCACAAGGAGAACTAAATAGAATAGTAGCCCTATTATCCAGAGGAATAGTATATACGCCTAAGAGGGGAATTATAGGACACATACCCTTGGTTCCCCTGCGGAACATCATAGAGGATATAGGCCCCGATAGAAGCCAAATACATCAAATATTTAGCAGAGATCCAACAGGCATATATAGCGCGTTCTGGGGACATAGTGCGGATACCGTATCAACAATAAAAATGGCACCAAACGAAAAACTAGCCCCTAAGCCTAACAAAGCAAACCAAGCAAGAGCCCTATGGAGCAAATCGGGAAAACTATTAGTCGTGGAGAAAATATTGCCATACAAATATAGGCTTACTTCAATACTTGTAAATGAAAATGTCTTGTCTAATGTATGGTGGCCCATCAAAACCGATGAAGAAACCTCAAAAATCTTAGCTCTCTGGCTAAATTCAACATTAGGAATTATGCTTCTACTTTCAATAGCCGAATTCGAAGGAACATGGATCGCTGGAGGACCATGGTTCAACATAAAGAAAGAAAATCTATTCGAGTTGCCAGTTATAGATGTTAGTAGATTATCCAAACAACAAAAACAAGAACTATTACATAGATACGAAGAAATCTCAAAACTAAACTTTGGTAGAATTCCCGACGAATTTTTCATCGATAGCAACCGAAATAAGATCGACAGAACATTTTCAGATATACTCAATGTTAGAATACCTTTCGAAGATCTATACGAGTTTCTACTAAGAGACCCCACGATAACATCAATATCTTTAACATAGAAAATAATCTACAAAAATCTGCTCCAATAAAAAGGACTTAGCGAAAGCTTAATAAACCACATGCGAAAACAAAATTTATTGATATCTATTCAAGGAACATAAACTGCTAAGACTCATCATAAATTTACTTAAATCAAAGAAACCACACGCACTAAAAGATTCTAATTAAGCGAATTTAGGGCCAGTAAACTTTGACGCCAAGTTTTCTAAGGTCTTCTACTTGGTCTTTTGGTATTTGTGTGCATAGTCTCAAATCCACATGTATTAGATAGCCTCTTTCTGCTAGATCTATTAGTGGTTTTATGTCACTAATTAGTGTACCCGATAAGTTTAGCTCTCTTAGCCTGAGCAGGTTTCTTAGTGGTTCCGTGTTTGTAATCCTTGTATTTCCTAGATTAAGTCTTTCAATTCTTGTTAATGATCTAAGTGGTTCTATATTACTTACTTTCGATCCCCACAGATTTAGCTTTCTGAGATATCTGAGTCTTGCTAT
>JAUQYS020000179.1:0-2169 GCA_030587585.2 Candidatus Njordarchaeota archaeon | reverse complement strand
CGAGTTTATTTTTAGCTGCCAATGGGATCATCATGATGTCAAATGAAGTAGACTTTGTCAAATACGTGTCCCTACTAAAAACGATAAGAGGAGTCATTTTATCAAAACAAATTCTTAATGAACAAATAAAAAAGTGGATAAGAAGAAGCATCCGGTGGAGGCCTGTCGGGGCAAGTATCAACATGATTGAAACACTCAAAAAATCAGGCTTTAGCTCAAAGCTAATTAAAAATATAGTTTTTCCATTTGATAGCCATAGAGAAATAGCGGCTATAATTGCGGAAAATGTTGACTTAACCATTGCCGAGACAATTGTGTTATCCTCTCTTTATATCGTTCCAATATTAATACTTGACAATGAAACTCTAAGGGACCTACAGAAAAAAAATATCGTAATATATGAGATACACACAGATAAAAAGCTTAGTGATAAAGACATCAAACTTCATATGCGTATCGCAGAATATTCTATGAAAGATTATCATTTTGATGTTATCGAAAGTGCTGAAAAAGCCATAATATCGGGAGAAATAGACTCCGAGCTAAAAAGAAGAAAAAAATTATGTATGAAAGATGCAAAGAGATATTGGAGAATAAGAAAAGAATCTGGCGATACAATAATTGTATATTTAGACCCTCTGCGTTTATTATTAGATAAGATACATGTTGTTAGATCACTTGTGGAAAAGGACAAGAAAATAAAAATGTGTTTTGGTTTGCCAGTTGGTTTAGCTATCCCTAATATGCTAAGGAAATAGAATCCAAGATTATTTTTTATAGAAAATATCCTTCTACTAAAACGCGGGGAGAATTATGAAGTTCGATATGGATATGCTTCGAAAGTATTGGTACATCAAAAATACTATGTATATTGTTCTGTATGCTCTGATCGCGTTGTTTCTATATGATGTCGTAGCTGAAATACATATTAGAGAACCGACAACTCTGTTTACGCCTTTAGATGATCTCATAGGGTTCAATTCTTTCTTCGTGATATTTTATGTGTTTATTTTCTATCCGTTTTTCATTTTCACGTTTGGTTATTTCATCTACGTAAAGACAGAAAAAGCAGACCAATTTTTTGTTTCTCTATTGATCATTTACAGTATATCATATATCGTATACATAATATTCCCAGTAATGATGATAAGACCAGATCCAGATACATTGCCAAAAGATTTTCTGTCGCAAGTTATGGCACAGTATTATAGGATCGATCCGCCACTAAATTGTTTTCCATCACTTCATGCCGCATTATCCTCAATAGCGGCATATTATCTCAGCAAGGAAAAACCAAAATACGCGCTAGGATTTTGGTTTGTCGCATTCATGGTTATGCTATCTACACTATTCGTTAGACAGCATGTAATAGTTGACGAAATTGCGGGCTGTGCCTTAGCGATATTCGCGGGCTGGATCTCTGAGAGAAAAATACCTTTAGGAAAAAAAGTAGAACAAAACCTACAACTGCGCATCATAATAACTATAGTGCTAGCATCACTAATATCATTCGCTAGCATATATAAATTTATACCATAGCTTGTTCATATCTTTGATTTAGTGTGGTGACTTTTTTGGTTGACACAGAAAAAATAGTGGACTACCTATCAAAAAAAGGCGTAGATTTCTGCGATGCTAGGTTTGAAAAACATCATTGGTTTACAATAATGATAATTAATGGGGAAATAAGATCCGTAAGTATGGATACTCTATTGGGGGTATCAATAAGAGTTCTTGTTGACGGATCATGGGGCTATGCGTCGACAACGAATTTGTCTTGGGAATCAATTAAGGAGACTGGGGATAGAGCGTATAGACTTGCTAAGAGTATATGCGGCACTAGGAATAAGCGATTAGAACTAGAAGCAACAACGGTATCAAAACATGTAAAAGCAAAAATCAAAATTAATCCAATAGATGTGGATATAAAAGAAAAATTAGAAGTTCTGATGGCTTTGGACAAAGCACAAAGAGACGCCGATAAAAGAGTAGTAAACTCGAACTCAGCATATTCTGAGTCCATATCTTTATTTAATCTTTCAAACTCTCTGGGAGCAAACATATCCTGGAATGAGATACGAACACGGATAGTAGCATATCCAATAGTAGCCGAAGAAGGAAAAATGCAAAGTTCATTCTTTGTAAGAGATGGGACAAAAGGATTCGAGC
>JAUQYS020000072.1:0-2547 GCA_030587585.2 Candidatus Njordarchaeota archaeon | reverse complement strand
TCTTTCTGGCTGTATTGCGGCTGTGAGGATGAGTGCCTTCGCGATGTCTGCTCTTTTGTGCTTTTTGACGTATTTTTCTGCGTGATGTTCTTTGGTGCTTTTGGCGACGATTTGGTTGAGCTTTACTTTCTTTGTCAGTTTTCTTGGGTCTAGGCTTTCGTTTTTTCGGCTAAACTTTTTACTTGTTTTTTTCTGTTTTTCTTGGGGCGTTGGCATGTTTTTCGCCCTTTGTGTCTATTGTAATACATAAAACTGTCTTTATGCCGACGCCCCCATTTTGGTTCAGTTTTGGATTGAGGATTGCTGTTTTGTGGTCTGTAGAGGCTATGGGGCTAAGTGAGGTTTTGCAAAATTAGAGATATGTAAATAGTCGCAAATTTAATCTATCAATTATTAATGTGTTTTTGATTTATTATTGGCCTCCGAAATGAAAATACTCGAAGTTAGAAATCTCAAAGTAAAAATAAGCAATACTACTGTTGTAGATGGACTAGACATGGATATAAATTCTGGGGAGATTGTTCTTCTCTTCGGTCCAAACGCCAGCGGCAAAACATCACTAGCTATGTCTCTTTTAGGTCACCCAAAATATAATATTGCTGACGGAAAAATATTATTTTATGGCAAAGATATTACGAATCTACCTATGGAATCAAGAGTAAGATTAGGGCTAACAGCTACTTTTCAATTTTCTCCAGAGCTCAAGGGAATAACACTATTAGAACTCTCTAAAGCACTAGCAGAACGTAACGCTATTCCTGCTGAAAGAGTTAACGAGCTAATAGAATTACTTAAAATAAGACATCTTCTAAACAGACAAGTTAATGTTGACTTTTCAGGAGGAGAACGTAAGAGGGCTGAAATGTTTCTAACAGCTCTTCAAGCCCCTAAATTTGTCGTTTTTGATGAGCCTGATTCGGGCGTGGATCCAGATAGTATCTCCTTGATAGGTCGCGCAATAATGAAAATGAGAGAATATGGACTTAAAGGCGCGCTTATTATAACGCATACAGGTTTTCTTAGCAGACATATTAATGCTTCTAGAGCCTATGTTATGATAAATCGAAAAATCGTTTGTGCTGGTCCTGCAAACATATTGAGTTCCCATATTCTTAGCTATGGTTTCGACATGTGTATAGCACAACGTGGTGGTAAATATGCCTTGGAGGGATAAATACAAAGAAAAAGCAAAAAAAGCAATCAATAAACCAGCTAGGCATGGCATTGATATAGACATATTGGAATTTAATCCGAGAATGGCCGGGGAAGAGATAGATCTTAGTGCATCAAGAGACCTACTAGAGGCTGTTGGTATAGACGTAGAAGAAAAAAACAGGGCCGGCTCATTTTACCAATTAGAAAGTCAAGTAATTTCAGCAATAGCAAAGCAACCAGGAATAGAAATATTATCCATGGAGGAAGCTATCGAAAAATATGGCAAGGATATGGAAGAATATTTTTGGAAAGCGGTCAATGTTGATGCTGATAAATATACCGCTATAGCTGAGCTTATGGGAAAAGGAGGATACTTTATCAGAGTTAAGAAAGGGCATAAAATAGAGTTCCCAGTACAAGCATGTTTGTTAATGGAGCAAAACCAATCGTTACAGGCTCCACATAATATTATAATAGCTGAGGAAGGATCAGAGATAAGTATTGTTACTGGATGTGCAACTATGAAAGAAAGTATTGGTCTTCACGCTGGTATTACGGAAATATATATAAATGAAAAAGCAAGAGTAAACTATATAATGATACATAAATGGAGCAAAGCAATGCATATACGGCCCAGAACAGGGGTTATAGTCAGGAATGGAGGGATGTATGTATCGCATTATATTGCTTTTACTGATCTCAAATCGTTCCAATCAATGCCAAAAGTAATACTACATGAAAACGCCAAAGCATATTTGTCTTCTATGGTAGTCTTGGAGGGCGAAGCGATTGCTGATAGTGGATATTACCTAAGATTAATGGGAAATAATGCTTCTGGGCAGATAGTATCAAGGTCAATAACAAAAGATACTAGCGAGATCATAACGAGGGCATATATCTCTGGAGAATCGTCTAGTACAGTTGGGCATATTGATTGTCAGGGGCTATTGCTATCAGAAAAATCTAGAATTTTAACAATACCTATTCTAGATGCAATTTATGATAACGTAATGCTTACTCATGAAGCAGCTGTAGGGAAGCTTTCGGAGGAAAAGATATTATGGCTTATGGCGAGAGGTTTTTCAAGAGAAGAAGCGGAATCCATACTCGTTAAGGGCTTCATGAGAACAGACCTACCTGACCTACCAAAGCCCTTAGAATCTATGATAAATCAAACATTAGAAATAATAGCAAAATCAGTATTATAACGATGCTGATGAGAATGACCTACTCGATAGTTGCATATGATAAAAAGACCAATACATTAGGTGTAGCTGTCGCATCTGGCTCAACAGCGGTAGGCACGCGGGTTCCGTGGATAAAAGCAAATGTTGGCGCGATAGCAACACAAGCATACACAAATACAATATATGGCTCGGAGGGATTAAAGTT
>JAUQYS020000063.1:0-2434 GCA_030587585.2 Candidatus Njordarchaeota archaeon | reverse complement strand
TGTTGTAAGCCCAGATAAGACCAACGCCAAAATATTTTCTCGTGGGACAGGAAAACTACCAGTAATGGCTCTATATTTTCTTATTCCAGATATCTCAGCGAAGGCCTCGAAAGGCTTAAGAGTTCCCGACATCAGCAATCTTACGCTAAAAATTCTCCATACCTTTCTTAAAGCCTCTGCCGCTCTCATGTCCCATACTTCGAAGGCATATTGATTTTTTTCTTTGTACTTTAAAAATGCGACTCCCCTATACTTTCTGCTTCTTAAAGCCGTATCAAAAAATGAGAATAAATGTCTAAGCGAGGATCGGGGAGATTTGCCCTCAGCTATTTTTCGCGTATATATTTTCGATACAAATCTCCAAGCTATATCGAAGTCTTCTCTTATGATATTAGCCCGACTTAAAATTTCGACAGGATCAAATACATCATCTTCGCCGATTATGTCTTCTCCTTCCTTAATAAGTATCCTCCTTAGATTTTCTATCTTATCTATAAGTTCCTGAGCTCTCTTCGTTCGAAACATTCTCATCTCATTAATCGCTCTATCCACAGTGCCAATAGTAATCTTATCAGAATTTACACTTGCCATAACTGTTTGGAGATTATGAGCCTCATCTACGACTAGGATCGCGTCGCGGAAATCTACATACGACCTTAAAGCCCATCTGAATCTACTTGAAAAAACATAGTTATAACTAGCCGCTACAACCCTAGCTCGCGACGCAGATCTCAGCTGATAATAATATGGACATATCTTATTCTTCTTCGCGAACTCTAGCAACTCTGAGAAAGTTTTAGGAGTGCTGAAAGTTTTCTCAAAAAAAGCTAAATTCTCAAAATATCTACATTTTTTCTTCATTTTCTCGCATAAAACACTTACTCCTTCTGAGTCCAATATTCCTTTTTCCCTAGCAAGAAGACACATATCTCTTTTTCCTCTTATAGACATACCATAAATATTCTCGCCAACATGTGTGGATATTATTTTTAGTTCTTCTACTGGTCTGTCGGTCTCATTTCCAGTTCTAACAGCCCATATTATCGGAACATCCCATTCTAAGGCTAGGGGAAGAAGCGCTGAGAGAACAACTATTGTTTTTCCGTATCCTGTCGGAGCATGAAAGAATATTGTGGCGCCTTGCTGAGCAAGTAGATATATTTTATCTAATACTTTTTCTTGGTCAAATCTGAAAGAATAAGGAAAAAAATCTAAAGCATCCATCAGTATCAACAAAAGATAAAAAAGATAGTGCTATCTATTTAGATTTTGCCCTTCTTCTTGAGATAGAACAATACTACTACTATGGCAACTACTATTATTACTACGCCCACAATGATACCAATGGGGGCTGGTTTCTCCCTGAAGACAAGAGGGACTATTTGATCAAATTCTTCGGGATAGTCCTTTGCTGAAACCTTTATCTCAACATTGTATTGCCCCGCCTTATTCGCTTTGAATAATAATACAAAGTTTAGTGTTTCTCCAGGAAGCAACATATCTTCTTTGTAGAGTGTTGTACCGTTTATGTATTCGAGATCAGTGTCCAATACTATGACTTGCAGAGACACATTCTCTATGTATACTGTTCCTCTGTTGATTATTGATACATTTATACTTATTGTTTCTCCCACATATCCCACTGATCCAGATAATATTTGGACACCAAGCTTTTTAGAGCCGAATATCCATAGGATTATGTTCTCTATAAAGATCTCGTTTTCCCCAAAATAGTAGTAGTCACTAAATAGATATGATGAACCACACGCAAATATTTTACCTTTATTATTTACAATCGAGGCCGAAGCCATTATTACGTCAGGCCCAGAAACAACAGGCTCATCTGTAGATGCACCAAGCGTTAAGTATGTTTCATTGTTGCCAATCAGTATCGGATAATGTTCCACAGTTATATTCTCTACGGGATCTGTAAGATTGAGACCTGTTCCCGCGAACCTTACATAGTCTATACCTGCTGTTAGGAGACTAGCTATGTCATTATCTCCAAAATTCATGACCTTAACGCTGTATATGGCACTAATATAGTTCTTTGGATCATATACATCCCCATCATACCAGATTATGCCATAATCTTTTGTTAGGTCATTATAACCATTTTTGCTGTCTGGCCAGAAGTACTGATACCAGTTACCCATAATTATAATGTTTCCACCATTCTCTATGTATTCTTTAAGAGCTGACAACTCAGCATCAGTAAAAACAATATCATTTTCTGGTTCTGGGTTCGGTATAACTACTAAACTAGTTACTTCGGGTTTTAACGTATCTAAAATAAACTCCCCCTCATTAATAAGTACTGGACCATAGTTTCTTAGTATCTGTATCAATCCCTGCATATACTGGGAACCGAACAAGTAGTATTGATTATGGCCCTCGTCAAATATTATTATCTTCTCCGTTGTGGCAATAATTA
>JAUQYS020000060.1:0-5325 GCA_030587585.2 Candidatus Njordarchaeota archaeon | reverse complement strand
TACTTTAATTTCAATAAGCTTGGAGTAGTCTGTGGAAGATATATAGTTAACTTGTATGGGGAAATTAGGGATGAAATGAATAGAGGTCTTCCGACCGATAGATTTTATGTTGAGTGGTATATTAGTTCCGATCGTGTCAAGCGAAGAATAGAATGTGAGAAGCCACCATTGTTTGAGAAGATATCATGGTTACCCGTTGTAACATATGTTACAATAAGGAAGGGGGTCAAAATATTGGAGAAGTATGATATAGATGTAGATGAAGACTTCGTGCTTGTCGAGATACCTGCTAATTTCGCAAGGATAAGAAATGTGTCGCTGGACTTAGCTGTGAATTGGAGAATAAAAACACGAGAGATATTCTCAGAATATTTTGGTAGAGGATATGTAGCTATTGATATCGTAACAAATAGTAGGAGAGATAGATTTTTCTATGTTTTAGCTAGAATTAATTTAAACAAGCTACTAAAAGAAAACTGGTGGGAAATTATATAACTCCTGCAAGGTCGCGTATCAGATCTCTTGCTTTTTCAAAAGGCGCTTCGTATCTTTGACCATTATGATATATTGTTATCTTGTTTTGTTTAATTTCTTTTTCTCCAATAAAGATTAGGATTGGTATTTTCTTTTTTCTGGCATATTCTCTCTGCTTCGCCTGTTTTCTGTTCATAAGATCTATCTCTGTTGATATGCCTTCAGCACGGAGCTTATATGCCAGATCCCATGCATATTTGAAGACGGCACGTGACAAATAAATTACACATGCTTTGGTCGCTACAAGATCTTCACGATATATTCCAAGCTCCAAACAAGCTTCGATAATTCTATCAATTCCAAAGCTAGTACCAGTTGCAGGTAGGGGATTTTTAGTGTATATGCCTAAGAGCTTATCATATCGGCCTCCGCCCCCTATGCTTCCAATCCTAATGCTTTCTAGTAAAACTTCCCAGACAGGCCCAGTATAGTAATCTAGGCCTCTGACAAGGTCTAGAGAACACTCGATATATTTCAATGTTGTTGGATTCAAATACTTTTCTATTTGTTTAAGATGTTCTATTCCCTCTATTGTAAGATCATTATCGTATTTTGTCTCGAGCTCTTTCATGACGCCAGTTATCCTCCCTGAAATCGAGGATATTTCTAGAATCCTTAATGCGTTTTCTCTTGAAACAAAATTAGATAATTCTTTCAGAACGCCATCCTTTCCTATTTTATCGAGTTTATCAATTGCTCGAAATACGCTGAGCTCGTCCTTTATATCGAAATGTTGTCTGAGTATTCCCGTGAGGATTCTTCTATCGCTAATCTTAATTTTGAATTCACCAAAACCTATAGCCTTCATAACATCTACAATAAGATTTATTAGCTCAGCATCAGCCTCGGGATTAGGACTTCCGATAATATCAACATCCGCTTGTACGAATTCTCTAAATCTTCCCTTTTGGGCTCTTTCATGCCTAAAAACATTTCCGATAGTATATCTTTTAAATGGTAGAGAATACGACATAGACGCAAAGTGTCTAGCCAGCGGCACTGTGTGATCATATCTTAAGGCATACCATACTTTGCTCCATATATCCTGAAAACGCCATATCAACAGATTTTCGGCTTCATCACCATATTTTCCTTTGAGCGTATCCCATAGCTCGAGGTGGGGAGTATATAACGGCTCAAAACCATAAAGTCTAAATATTTTTTTCATTTTTTCTACAATATCCTCATAGATTAGCGCTATTTTTGGTGGTAAATCTCTAAAACCACTTGGTAACTTCATATTCTGGCACCACAATACTAAGTAAATACTATTTCAGTAAAAAGAATCTTTATTCTCCCAAAAAATGAGTGATAATGATGAACATAGCACTAATAATACTTGTTTTTATTGCTAGTGTTGTGATTATTCTAATTTTATCAACAAGAAGTTTGTGGATGTCGATATTTCTCGGTGCGTTGCTGATTTCTTTTATATGTAATAATCCTTCTGAATGTTTAATAAAAGGCTTAGAATCGATAATTAGCATGGAGATGCTACTATTAGCATTTGCATTAGCGGAGATTCCGATAATAGGAAAGATACTAGAAAGTGATCTACAAAATGTTTTTGGGAGCATGAACAACAAAATTGCGAGCATGCTAGGACCAGCTACACTCGGCTTATTACCTATCCCAGGAGGAGCTGTACTTTCATGTCCTATTGTTGAGAAAAGCTTAGAAAAGATAAAGAAGGACCATGAGAAAGTTGCGATTAATGTCTGGTTCAGGCATATCTTATTTCTTGTATATCCTCTATCCTCATCATTGATTGTTGCGGCTACGGTTGCTGAGATAGACTTACTATATATAATCCCATACATGATACCTGTCTTTTTCGTAGCTTTGGTGATAGGATATCTCTATTATTTCAAAAAAGGATTAACAAGTACAAATAATGGAAATTTGGAGAAGAAATCAATATTGCCCATAGCTATTATCATTAGTGCTCCTATAATTCAGATATTTCTCAGAGTTGTTGGGGTCGATATTGATATAGCGACATTTATTGCTGTAACGATAGTCTTAATAGCGTCTATTTTATGTTATCGTGTCAAGTTTGGTGATATACAAAAAATAGTGCTGAAGATGAAAGTGTGGAATTTTAGTCTGATACTTCTCGCAATAATTTTTTATGCAAAAATATTCTCCTTATCGCAGGTACCGCAGGTCATTAGAGATATCAGAGTGAATGTGCTTGTGATTTCTGTCATAATTCCTTTAGCTTTGGGATTTCTGACGGGACGTGTACAGTTAACAGCATCATTAGTTATTCCAATAATTTTGTATGGTTATGGGTCGATAAGTGTAGGAACTTTTGTTGTTGTTTATTGTGCCGCGCTTGGGGGCTATCTTATGAGTCCAGCTCATCCATGCTTGGTGCTTAGTTCGGAGTATTTTCATTCTGATGTGAGGTTATCTATAAGGGATCTTTTGATACCTACGTTTGTTTTCGTATTGTTTTCCACGGTTTATGGTTTGTTTTTGAATATGCTTATTGGTTAGAGATCTTTTGTAGTATTTTTTCTAGTTCTTCTTTCAGTATGCTGGCGATTATTTTTCCGTCGATTTTTCCTCTGAATTCCTTCATTACGAGCCCCATCAATGGCTTAAAAGATCTCTCTTTCCTTTCTTTGATTAAGGGCATCTTTTGTTGAAGCAAATTTATTACATAGCTGCGAACATCGGCCTCGGAAACTGTTTGAATTTTTAGCTCCTCTATGGCGGCCTTAACAGACTTTTTAGGATAATTAGCAAGGACTCTTAATATATCTTCTATGGCTTCTTTAGATATCTTGTTGTCACGAACTAAGCTTAGGATTTCGATAATTTTGTCGTCGCTAATAGTATCCGTGTTATATCCTTCTCGCCTAAGACTTGTCATGAGCTCGAATGCTCTGATTATGAGCTTTGGGTTTATGCCAGAATCCACGGCCGCCTCAAACAGATCAAACTTGGGTGACAAGACGATTTTATATGCCTGTTTTTCGGGAATATTATACTTCCTGGAGATATTCTTAGCTATTTCCCAGGGATAATGATATTCTATAGTCTCAACAGTTTTTCTGAGATCAGGGCTTACATAAATCGGCGGCGAGTCAGTATCAGGATAAAGCCTACCAGCACCGCCTATAGGTCTCTCGAAACTGGTTGTTCCATCAGGATTAGCCCGTCGGGTCTCTTCGGGAGGTCCAGATAAAGCCAATATAGCTCTTTCGATGACCTCACCAAAAGCATCAAGAACTTTTTGTTTAGGACCGATAATAAGAACAACACAGTCCCGTTTGGGGTCGCCATTAGTGATTTTAAACATTTCGTTCTTTTCTTCTAGAGATATCCCATATGCGGGTAGCTCATCTGTATGTATGATGCCTGCAAGTCCGACTATCACCTTAACGCGTTCAGCAAACTCTTTTCCTAAGCGTTTACCTGGGAGAATTTCTTCACCAAGAATACCCCCAAATCCAGGTAATTTCATGACGTATGCTTTCTCTCCCCTTTTAATTGCTTTCTTTATGAAGTTTGCTTTTGTGTTCTTAAAAAATGAGGTCGCATCTATAGGTTTTTCTTTTTTTATGTCCTGTTCTGTTACGCCTCTTTCTTTTAATCTTTTTGCGATCTCTATGAGTTTCTGTTGTCTTTTAATTTCGTTGTCTATCAGAGGTTTAAACCATTCAGGATATTGAACACCTTTTATTTCTACACGAGAGCCTCCTCGAATGGATATGTTAATGTCTTGGCGGATCGTACCAAGTCCGCGTCGAACTCTTCTTGTAGCTCTTAAAATAGCTCCTATTCTGAGCGCGCATTCTAGGACTTCCTCAGGGGTTTCTAGGTTCGCATCCGTTGTAATTTCTACGAGTGGTATTCCAAGCCTATCAACGCGGAATATGATTTCGTTTGCTGTTTCTTTTATTTTCCTTGCAGCATCTTCTTCGAGACATATTTGGCTTATGCCTACTTTTTTTCCGTTAGGAAGCTCAAGCCAACCATTTAATCCCACTAGTATCGTGCGTTGAAATCCGCTTGGTACGGAACCATCTAAGTATTGTTTTCTTGACACGAATAGGATATCCGGGACGTCCATGTGGAAAATTTTTGCTAGAAGTAAAGCAGTAATTAGTGAATATTTATCAACGTTTTCGGGTGGTTTTTCATCTATTTCATATAGGCAAAGTTCCCTGTACATCTGATAGATAATTTTCCTTCCTTTTTTGAATTCTTTTTCTATTGTAGGGTCGATTTCTCCAGTCTCAGATAATGTTGGTCTTAGAAACCTGACCACTGTAATATCGGGTTCTTTATCGATGAGTTTTGGTTCGCAATAACAGAAAAGTTTTCTTGGAGATTTTAATTGTTGATGTATTTCAAGCCCGACTTTGAGTCCTACCTCTTTGTAGTCTATCATGTCTATCACATATTGAAAAATATATTTTTTCCGAGAAATATTCATCAAATATATTTTTTCATGATTTTTATGGTGATATGATTGAAATTTGTCGTGATAGATTGGGCTGACATAGTTAGGTTGTCTTTCGATCTGTGTAAAAAAATTAGAAAATCAGGATACACACCGGATTGCATTATAACGTTGTTGCGCGGTGGTCTTGTTCCGGCTAGAATAATTTCTGATTGTCTTAATGTGTCTGCACTATATGTTATTGGAATATCATTTTATGAGGATGTAGAAGAGCGCGCTAAAAAGCCCACTATCACACAACCACTCGAGATTGATCTTAAAAATAGAAAGGTTCTTATAGTGGATGATGTTGCCGATAACATATAGTGCAGACA
>JAUQYS020000054.1:0-4985 GCA_030587585.2 Candidatus Njordarchaeota archaeon | reverse complement strand
TTTGTTAGACATGGCCTAAAACGCGAATATACAGAGATTAATATTGATAGATTATTTGACTTCGCTAAAAGCGAGGGATTAGAAACAAAGAAAGAAAATGGAAAAATAGTTATTGACCTAAGATCCTACAAACATATTAAGATACTCGGACGAGGGAAAATAACAGTACCACTAAAAATTATTCTGAACAACACTGCTAGGATCTCCGATATTGCAAAAGAAAAAATAGAGAACTCTGGTGGTGAGATAGTTATAGCAGAATGACAAGTTACAGATTCTGAGGGTTTTTCTTTTTTGCTATCTGTTTGAGTCTTTTAGCGAGTACATCGCCGATTCCTGCCACGCGTTTTAATGATTCTATATCTGCACGAGCGATCTTTTCAAATGTGTCGAATCCAACTTTCTTTAAAGCAATGGCGCGTGTTCTTCCGATGCCTTCTACTTCTTCGACGATACGAAGCAGATCCTCTGAGACGCCATATCTTATCATTTTTGAAAGAGTTTTTAGTTTTTCAATGATGTTAGGTGGTAATCCCAGAACTGAGGATATTTCAGATGCGCAGTAAGTTAGCCATGTTGAAATCCGTATAAACTCGTTTAGGTCTCCGGGTCCAAAATTAGGTAGAAAGGGATCTAATATTTTGCTGATTGGTTTTCCTTGGATCCAATCTTGAATAATAGATACTCCTCCTAAAATGGATAGTAATTCCTCGTCGTTTGCTGTTAAGTACTCGCGGCCAAGAGATATGGATGATATAAGATCATCAATCGGTATGATATGCGATAAATTTTTGAGAACGTCCGTATGATTAATAACAAAATTGATCAGGTTCGCAAAGCGGCTTAGGAGTTTCTTAATTATTTTTAGGCTTTCAGGCGATGAAGCAATAGCGAAAAGGATTTCTAGCTTTTTTTGCTTTGTCCATTTCTTTCTTTTTTTTAGCCATTCCTTAATAGTGTCAATTATTGGTTTCGCAGAAGTTGGTTTTAGATATAATCTAACTAGTGTTCTTCCAAGACTTGTAGCTAGATATGTTTGTTTGGAGCCTCTATTGCTTAATCTGATCAAATCGGTATCTAATAAAAAATCGAGACCATCCTGTATGTTTCTACTGAGAATGTACATGCCATACGAGTCGTTATTTATTTTGCAATAATGTGCGAAAAATGTTTCGTAGAAAAATTTTATTATTTCATCATATGTAAGCTGTTTTTTGATGGAAATTAGAGCAAGTATCTGCGAATAAACAACAGGTGGAATGTGGCCCGAGATAGGTTTTATTTCCTCTGGTTTGCCTAAGATATATTTTTTTATAAATTTGTGTAGATTGTTTCTGTCCTTTGCGATGAGTATTGTTTCCCCTACCTTGTCATATCCAGGCCTACCAGCCCGCCCCCCTCTCTGTTTGTAATCGGATGTTGATAGGTCTACTCGCCCTCCATATTCGGGTTCATAGTATTTTTCCTCGATTATGACACGTCTAGCTGGTAGATTTACACCGGCTGCTAATGTTGGTGTGGCGACTAATACGGCTATTTTTCTTTCTCTAAAAGCATTCTCAATTATGTTGCGTTCTTCTCTAGATAGTCCAGCATGATGAAAGCCTACAGAATATTTAGTACATAGTATTAAATCTTTTGTAAGAAGTGTATGGTCGTCGATTTTTTGTTCGAGGTCTTTTGATACTAGGGCCGAATATGGAAATAGATCCAATAATTTATGTGTCTTCATAAACTCCGCTATGCGCTTGGCTGTTTTTTGTGTTAATGACCTAGAACTCCTAAATATAAGAACCTGCCAACACTGTTCGTATTCCTGCATCTCGATGAGAGTATCGTAGATTATATCAAGTATTGCATTAATAAACGAGCGAGATCTGGATTGAGAAGCGCAACGTATGGGTTTGACATAAAATTTTCCTCCATTGATATAATTTCTATATTTTTTCTCTAGCTCTACACAGAGATTATCGTGTTGGAAAGTGCGTTCAACGATTCTTGCTTTTCCTTCTTTTATCTGTATGATTTCGTATTTCTCACCGAGAATTTTTTTTAGAAGATCATCCTTTTTGGGAGATTTTTTCTTATCTAGAAACTTATCGATCGGACCTGATGTTTGGGTGGTAACGTGCACATTGCTATCAGATATCATATACTGCTCCTTTTCGCTAGGTCTTGGATCAAAAATTATAAGCTTAGATTCAGGTATAAGGTAGACGCATTCCAACAGTTTTACCGGTCTGTAATCGCTTTTTATTAATTCGGCTTGAAGCCACATGCTGATGTGTTCGGGATTCATTATTGTCGCTGATAAACCTACAATTTGGCATCTTCTGTTTTTTAGATATGTCAATACGATGTCTAAAAGTGGGCCTCGATGCGGGTCTCCTAGCAAGTGGATTTCGTCAACAATGGAAATATTCATGGATTTAAGCCACTCAGGTTGTTCACGCAAAATGTGATCTGCTTTTTCATATGTTAATACTAACAGATCATATTCCCTCAGAGACCTTATCGGTTTGTCTCGATAGTCACCAGTGGCTACACCAACTCTTATAGGGTATCGGTCTCTAAATGTATTCGCGATTTCCTCTGCTAGAGCCTTATATGGTGTGAGATAGAAAGCTTTTATTCCTTCATTTATGATTCGGTTCACTGCTATAATTTCGGCTATTAAAGTTTTTCCACTTCCAGTCGGAGCAACAACAAGTAGAGACTTTTTATTTAATCCTATCCTTATAGCATCAAATTGGAATGGGCGAAGAGATAATATCCCCCTGTTTTTCAGCGTATTTACTATTTCCTCTTTCACACCATATTCTAAAAGTGTACTTAGATCAACATGTTTCAATATGCTTACCCAAAAATACATAAGATATTCTTGAGTGTTTTTTCAATTAGTTTTAAATTTTTTGTTTGAAATTTCTAAAAGAAGATATTTTATCAACTGATTACAAATATTTTTACTATTGAATTATTGTGGTGTGTAGAATATTGTTCGTTGAGGAACTAGAATTAATCGATTTTATGTGCCATGAACATCTGAAGTTAAAACCGAAAAGCTTAACGTTGATTTTTGGTAGAAATGGGAGTGGAAAATCTGCAATATTGGAGGCATTGAGTCTTGTTTTTGGTGGTTTGGGCCGCGAAAGGCAAGATGTCTTAAAAGGATTTATTAGACATGGAAAACAAGCGGCAATTATTAAAGTCAAAGTAAGAAATTCGGTGATAATGTCGGATAAAAAAATTGTTTTGTTGGACCCAAAGTTGCCGCCTGATGCATCGATTACTATTGAACGTATAATTCGGGAAGATGGCAGTATTTTTCGCCTTAACGATAGGCGAGTAACGAAAGAAAAAATAGTTAACATGTTAACGAAGGTAAATATATCTCCTAAGAATATGTTTTATTTTGTTCCTCAGGAAAGAATAACGAGCATAGTACGTATGAAACCAGAAGAAAGATTGGATGCGATCTTAGCGAGCTTTGGTCTACTAAACTTGAAGGATGCGATAGAAAAGTTAAAAGAAGAAGTAAAAAACTTTGAATCAAAGAAAAAGGAGCTTCAAAAGAAGATAGGCGAATTGGAAAATAAAATATTGGAACATAAAAAGCTGATAGGATCTATTGACGCAATAGTGAACACTTTGAAGCAATTCTACATATATAGACTCGCATATCTTTACAAGAAGAGAACATCATATTTGGAGAATGAAGAGAGCCTAGAAAAGAAGCTAGAAAAAATGAGAAAGGCCTTGATGGAGCATAGAGAGTTTATTAATAACTTGCCCTCTAGATTGGTGGAAATAGACAAGAAAATACAAAGTCTAAGCGATGAAAGAATGAAAAAAAAGTCCATGATTTCAGACATTGATAAGGCAATCGCGGACTTAGAAGCGAAGGCAAAAGAGTTTTCGGAAAAATTGTCGAATTTAAACAGGAAAAGATTAGATTCTATTTCACGTATCGAAGAGATTTTTAAAAAATGGCATACCTCCTCGCTGGATGGATTGCAGGGGCTTCTAGAAGATAAAAAAAACAGGTTAGAGACCATAGAAAGAGAAATAGAAAACGCAGAAGAGATCAAAAAAATAAGAGATTTAGAAAAAAAACTCATAGCCAAAAGGAACGACCTTAAGGAAATAGAAAAAATGAGGAATGAGTATCTAAAAAATTTTGAAGAAATTTTGGATAGCCTAGATCCTAGTGGCAATGTCGCAAAAATCTATAGTTTTATCGTAAAGCAAAATCTAATAGACGAAGTACAAGGGCCGCTACTTTTGGAGATATCATATAGAGTAGATTTGGACAAACTAAGACAATATGCTGTAGCAATAGAAAGAGCTCTTGATATGAAAATTTTAAGATCTTTTGTCGTATTAAGCTGGAGGGCACTAAGACGAATTTTAAACTATTTACGTAGCCTGCAAGGAGATGTTCCATATATATTCTTTTATGGGCCAAAGAAAATATTCTGGAAAATAGAAGAACAGTTTGCTTTTTCGTTACAAAATGTACCTCCCCGAACTATAAAAGAAATTGAGAATCGAAAGAAAAAAATAAAAGAGCAGATAGAGAATCTTCCAGATTATGCCAAAGCAGCATTCATATGTTTCTTATCAGATATAATTAGCGCCCCACCTGCAACAAAAGCTATAATAGACTATTTTAACTGGAAAACCGCTATTGTTAGCAATCTAGACGCTGGGATCGATATTATCCGAAACGTTGACTTAGACAAAATAGTTACGATCGATGGCGAGGTTCTTTGCAGATATGAGACAGCAGGAGGCGCTTTATATTATATGATACCAGCTTCTAATGAAATGTTAAATGAATCAGAAAAGACATTAATATGGCAGGCAAGGGGGTTCAATCTTAAAGAATTTAGAGAGCGTGAGCGAAAATTAAATGAAGCCGTAGAGATTGTAAAAGAAGAGATACAAGATATCAAAAAAATGATCGAGCATATGGAGATGAGGCT